>JBMZDK010000494.1:0-1549 GCA_049614265.1 Thiolinea sp. | reverse complement strand
GTTCAGCTTTGGGTTTGCGTGATCGTGCCATGCTTGAGCTGCTTTATGCGACAGGTCTGCGTGTTTCTGAACTGACTAATGTGAAAAATAGTCAGGTTGCTCTGCAGCATGGTGTGGTGCGTATCAGTGGTAAAGGCGGCAAAGAGCGCCTGGTGCCCATGGGTGAGGAAGCGCTGGACTGGCTGCAGCAATATCTGGATATTGCACGACCTGAGCTAATGCGGGGTAAAGGGATTTGTGATGAGGTTTTTGTCACCACGCGCGGTGGGGGAATGACCCGGCAGGCATTTTGGTATCTGATTAAACGTCATGCGAAATCGGCGGGGATTCATAAAAAAATTTCACCGCATACTTTACGGCACGCTTTTGCCACTCATTTATTAAATCACGGGGCTGATTTACGGGTGGTGCAGATGTTACTGGGGCACAGTGATTTGTCGACCACACAAATCTATACACATGTTGCACGGGCGAGATTGCAGGAAATTCATCAGCAGCATCATCCACGCGGATAAACGCTGAAAAACATTACAGGATGGTAACTCGTGCGTCTGTTATGGCTGTGTTATCGTATTTTTTAAGTGATAGCCTGTGGCTATCCATGACTGAAATAATGACTGGAATAATTTATGTATAAGAAATTACTGCTGAGCGTACTTGCGAGTGGCGTTCTGATGAGCGGACTGGCAATGGCGGAAGACAGTGCTACCGATACGAAAGAATTGGGCGAAAAGTTAAAACCGTTATTTGGTGATTTACCGGATGCGATTAATAAAACACCGGTTGAAGGAATTTATGAAGCGGTTTTTGGCATGGAGCTGATCTATGTCAGTAAAGACGGTCGTTATTTCTTTAGCGGCGATATGATTGATGGCAGTACGCGTACCAATCTGTCTGAAACGTCACGTACCACAGCGCGCAAAACTGAAATGGCGGCGGTTGATCCGGCGAAGACCGTGTCTTTTAAAGCTAAGGGTGACGAGAAACACGTTTTGTCGGTGTTCACTGATGTGACATGCCCGTTTTGCACCAAGCTACATAAAGAAGTGGAAAAGCTGAATGAGCAGGGCGTTACCGTACAATATCTGGCGTATCCCCGTGCAGGTATTGGTTCTGGCAGTTACAAGCAAATGGTGAGTATCTGGTGTGCTGAAGACCAGCAGGATGCGATGACCCGGTCGAAAGACGGTGAGAAACTAGAGGCCAAAGATTGTGAGAATCCGGTGGCGAATCATTTTGCACTGGGACAAAAAGTTGGTGTAACCGGTACACCGGCACTGGTCACTCAGGCGGGCACCCTGATCCCTGGTTTTCGTCCGGCAGATCAGCTGGTGAAGATGCTGGAATCTTCCGCAGTAAACTAATAAAGGGTGGTAATCAGGCCGTTTGGATTGCAGAACAATACGTTAGTCGGGATGCGAATTTTTTGCTTCTCAATTTACCGGATTCTGCTTGACACTTATTCACCGGCCTATTACTATTCGCAGCCTGTTCAGCGGGAATAGCTCAGTTGGTAGAGCACGACCTTGCCAAGGTCGGGGTCGCGAGT
>JBMZDK010000493.1:0-1593 GCA_049614265.1 Thiolinea sp. | reverse complement strand
CCGCCAACGTCCAATAATCTTTAGAAGGTACTAGCCATTGCCCGGAAATCTCATCCAGAAATATCCGCTTCGCCTCTTCATGCTCTTTCACCCAAGACAGATAAGGCTCTTTCCCAGCATTACCAAAATTCACCAGATCAAAGGTTTTTTGTAAGGCCAGTAAGCGCCCTAAATCAATAGGACTTACGCATTGACAGGGTATTCTAAATAGCGTAACTCGATTTGACCTACTTAAACCTGCCATTTTTTCAGCCATGATCCGCCAAACTAGCCGTCCACCTACCGCCCGTTGCACTCTGCCAATGTACATTGGCTTTCTATTGAGCGAACCGAATTCTGCTACATGCACTCGTTTGGCTGAAGTTATGGCAATGTCCCATGATAGTGTGAATCGCTTTCTGTCACGGGAAGCTTATGATCCGCATGATCTATTCCGTGAAGCCAGCGCGCACCTTAATCTGAAAGGTGGAACAGTCAATGTAGATGACAGTACGCTGGATAAGCCTTACAGCCATAAGATGGAACTGGTCGGGCATTTCTGGTCAGGTAAGCACCATCGGGTGGTCAAAGGGTTAAGCTTGATCACCCTCTACTATACCGACCCACAGGGACGTAGTTTGCCTGTCAACTATCGGATTTATGACAAGGCAGAAGGCAAAACCAAAAATGATTACTATCTGGATATGTTGGCTGAAGTGGTGAAGTGGGGGTTGGAACCTGATTTTGCGACCGGCGATAGCTGGTATTCCTGTGTGAACAACCTGAAGACGGTAAAGAATCACCGGATGGGGTTTCTATTCGCCGTGGAAAGTAACCGGCTTGTCTCAATTGAAAAAGGCCAGTGGAGTCAGGTGAAGCAACTGGACGTGCCTGCTGACGGCTTAACGGTCTGGCTGCGTAAATTTGGTGAGGTTAAACTGTTTCGGACAACGCTAAAAGACCAGCGACGCCATTACATTGTTTACCTACCAGATGATGGCGACTACCCTGCGTTTGATCAGGAAAAGTTTATGGCACTGCATGACCAGCACTGGCAAATCGAACAGTATCACCGCATGATCAAGCAGGTTTGCAACATTGAACGATTTCAGGTACGCCAGAAAAAGCTGATACAAAATCATATCTTCGCCGCTATCTGTGGCTTTGTTCATTTGAGGCAAATGCAGTTAGCTGAACTTTTTGAGAATGCTTACCAGTGGCAGCGCGATTTATTCACTGAAGTCGTGGCAGGTTTCGTGTCCGAATTTGCTCAGGGCAAAGAGCATCTCAACCCACAATTTCACCGGTCCGTCAATGCGTAAGTCCTAATATAAAACCAGAATTGATGTGACGCTGAGCTACATTGAAGCCTATAAACACGAGAAAATCCGGCTGAGTGATGTGGCGAAGGTCAGCCACTTCTCAGAATTTCATTTCCACCGTATTTTCAGCAGCGTGATGGGCGAAACACTGAATGATTACATCGGCAGAAGAAGGCTGGAGTGTGCGGTGAATATGCTGGTGTTTGATTCTGGCAAATCCATTACTGAGGTTGCGCTGAGCAATGGGTTTTCATCAAGTGCCAACTTTTCCAAGGCGATCAAGGCGTACTTT
>JBMZDK010000492.1:0-1678 GCA_049614265.1 Thiolinea sp. | reverse complement strand
ATCAGGGTTCAGAACAACTTTTGCTGAGTCCATGAACGTTTTCCCTTGTAGTCGCAAGAACTTAAATATTAAGCAAAAGTGAGTTGAATGCAATTGTTTAGCAGTAATTGTAAAGTTTTTCTGGAAGGCATTAATGATCCACGTTAAATCAAGCCAAACAAATAGGCCGACCCTCCCAATACAATATGTGCCAGCGTGACACCAATTAAATTACCGTGACGCAGGTACATCCAACCAAGCACCAATCCGAAAAAGAAGGTCAATACAACCGCAATAAAACCAATATGTGCATGCAGGAAGCCAAATATCAGAGCGCTGAGTGCAATGGGAAGCCATTTAGAGTAATCACGGAACATATGCCCCATCGCGCCGAGAATAACACCACGGGAGACGAGTTCCTGAACAAGGGTATGGGGTACATACGATAGAATAAACTCTCCGGCAAGCCGGGATGGCTGAATTAAATCCCAGATACTTTTCCCCTCTGGCTGCATCATAGCTACAATCACAAAGCCGGTAACAAAGATAGCGATTGAGAGCAAAGTTCCTTCATAAAGCGACTGTCGCCAGTTATTCAGGGTTACGCCATAATCTTTCCGGGGCATTTTCGTCCAGATAATATAAAGAATCACCGGAACCAGCATGATCAGCATATAAACCCAAGAGAATACAGCTGAATATGGGTCAATCTGGTACGCGCGTAAAATAATGCCGTTCACCGTGACTGCAGTGAGTAATGACAGGATTACGGTGATCAGGAACATGCCTGATTCAGTGCGTTCCCGCATAGCATGCACCCGTTCGGTGATGTCACTCAATACCACGGTCAGGCCAATCACTGCGTTGTCTGTTGGTTCTCTTAATAAACCGGTACGCACACGGAAATGTTTTTCAGTGCTATCCTGCATCGTAATTGCGACGTCTTTGTCCAGCAGTTCATTGGGCTGGCCCACTGATGCCAGAATCAGGTCATTCACCGGATCTAAGCGGCCTTCCATCAGGCCAATCTCAGCGAAGGGACGTCCTACAGCCTCTGTTGTGCTGATATCATAGATACGTTCCCCTTCACGATTCAGCATCAGGATGTTTCCCTTAGGATCAAGCACCAGTACGGCATCAGCAATATTGGTGATGACGTTATCCAGCAATTCTTGTGGCAGTTTGTTGTGTGTTTGCATTAGCGCAAGCCCTTATGATTTTTCACAAAACTTCGGCGGTTGTTCTTTGTACTTTAATTGTTATGGGTTTGGTAGTGAACATGCTCGCCAGACAATCGTTATTCTGGCCGCACCAAGACAGTTATTTGTTGAATCAGTGGTTGAGCGAGGTATGAATAGTGTGATGTTGTCATGGTTAATTCCTTAGTTCGTCATCAAATTCTGATAGCCGAGCTTTCTAAACACAAAACTCAACAGCTTTCGTAATCCAACACCAGAGCGTATCTCAAATTCCTCATAATGAAATTGTCTATTCGGCAATCCGGCCTGCGTAAATTGTGCCTTAAGTGATTTCCGCATTGGTGTAGGGCCACAAAAATACACTTTTGCCTGGCTAATATCTCCATCAACACGCTCTGAAATATATTGCTGTGATACCCGTACACCCGCAGCAGATTCAACGATATGCAAATTGAAATTTTCCATTTGCTCAGCCTGTCGCTGTAATTCTGCAAGATGGA
>JBMZDK010000491.1:0-1686 GCA_049614265.1 Thiolinea sp. | reverse complement strand
CGGAATATGGGGCGCACTCCTGTTTTGTCTCACAGGACATCCAGTGGATGAACACGTTCACACTCACTTATTTACAATACCTTCGCCAATTAGCGCGCGAATCTGCGGAAGAAGTGAGCAGTTGTTAAGCTGTGTAATCCTTACACCACACAGCCCAGTAAACCAACTGCTCATGTCCGAAATTACCACACTCCTCGTTAGCTTGCAGCCCTTTCTCAGGACGTGCCATTTTCGCCAGTTGACTTTGATTAGCGAAGCCTTGCTGATGATGCATGGCCGTATCACTATGCTGAGCATTAGCCGCTGGACAGGACGAGGAGGCAGTTACCGAACGATCCAGCGCTTTTTTAATGCCCGGTTAGACTGGGGAGAACTTCACTGGGAGCTCATTAAGCCTTTCATTCTAAAACGCTCCGGTGTGTTCCTGCTGTTAGGCGATGCCAGTACGGTGACTAAAGCAGGTCAGTGTACTTTTGGTGTCGGACGATTTTTCTCGTCTATTTATTCCCGGGCAGTGCCCGGTATTAGTTTTCAGACTTTATCACTACTTGAGGTAGATCAAGCGCGTTCATGGCCGCTGCTGATCGAACAGATCCTGCCTAAACCCCGTGTGGTGAAACCGAAGCGTTCTACCGCTGACAAGCGCAAAAGCCAACATCCACCCAAGCCGAAAGGCCGCCCCAAAGGCTCAAAGAACCAAAATCGCCGTGAGGTTGAGCTGAATACAGAAATGAAACAGGTGCAGGGTATGTTGAAACAAGCGCTGGCCCGTATCGGCAATCAGCTGAAACTCTGCTACTTTGTTTATGACGGTGCTTTTGGCAACAATGCTGCCGTACAAATGACCCGGCAAACAGGACTACATCTGATCTCTAAACTGCGTAACAACTCTGCCCTCTACTTCCGGTGGCAAGGGGTTTATGCTGGTAGAGGCGCGCGCCGCCGCTATGGTGAGCGGGTGGACTATACTCAACTTCCGGTTGAGTATCTGACCTCGGAAACGATAGAGAAAAACACGCGAATAAGCACCTATCAATTTACCGCCATCCATAAGACGTTTGCCGACCCACTCAATGTTGTGGTGATACTCAAACTCAATGAGAAAACGGGTAAAACGGCACGTGTCATTTTATTTTCTACTGATCTGGAACTGGCCGCAGAAAACCTGGTGAAATACTACCGGCTGCGCTTTCAAATTGAGTTTAACTTTCGAGATGCTAAACAGCACTGGGGGCTGGAAGATTTTATGGTGATTCAGAAACAGCCGGTCAGCAATGCGGCTAATTTATCCCTGTTTATGGTCAATCTTACACAGGCCATGATGGCTAAAACGAGCGAAACTAGTGTGTTGGATCTCAAAGCTCGCTATCATGGGCGGCGCTATGCGCAGGAGGCATTTAAAATACTTCCGCAAAGGACTGAAGTGATTATTTTTGAGGAATGGATTAAGAAGATTCCCGTCCTGGGCAGGATTCACGACCAGAAAATGGCTGCTTAGTGGCGAAGGTATTGTCAATATAACGCAGCAAGAAACAGGTCAAACACATGGAATGGTCAGAAGTTCTTAACAACCCACAACTTCAGAACCTACCATTCAAAATCGAGTTAAATAAATGCGGTGTTTGCGGCAATTAAGAGCTGAAGAGACCACGAAGTGTGAATTTCAACGTACAGGCTACTGATAAC
>JBMZDK010000490.1:0-1709 GCA_049614265.1 Thiolinea sp. | reverse complement strand
TCCAAGCGATGGCGTCGCTCCAAACCGTAGGTTCTCTACATTTTAGGTTTGAAATACATATTCTTCCTGTACGCCGGGATCTTTAAGGGGTTCTGGATGCATGTGTGCCTATGACCCCTGCTAATGGAGGTCACGATGACACTATCTACACGCACAGACTTTTTACGTTTCCACAATGGTGAGCAAGCTGCTTTACAGTTTTCTGATGAAGAATACGGTAACCGTTTAGCAGGACTCCGCAAAATCATGGCAGAGCAAAACATTGATGCAGTTGTGATGACATCAATGCATAACATTGCTTATTACTCCGGCTTTTTATACTGCGCTTTTGGCCGCCCCTATGCGTTGGTGGTAACGGCTACTGACAATGTCACTATCAGTGCGGGGATTGACGCTGGTCAGCCATGGCGTCGTTGCTTTGGAGACAATATTACCTACACCGACTGGAAACGTGATAACTACTGGCGTGCCATAAAGTCGGTAACCGGTGGTGGAAAAACCATTGGTTATGAAGGTGATCATTTAACCTTAGTGCAATTAGAAAAGTTAAACAGTTTCCTGGAACCTAAAGCAAAAGTTGATGTGTTTCCGGCAACGATGCAGCAACGTATGCATAAATCACCTGCGGAAATCGAGCTGATCAAGCATGGCGCGGCAGTGGCCGATGTGGGTGGTTTTGCCATTCGTGACGCCATTAAAATCGGCACCCGCGAAATTGATGTGGCGATGGCCGGGCGCGATGCGATGGAGTTGGAAATTGCTAAACGTTTCCCTGATGCTGAATATCGTGATACCTGGGTTTGGTTCCAGTCCGGCCTGAATACCGATGGTGCGCATAACCCGGTGACTGCGCGGAAGCTTGAACGTGGTGATATCCTGTCGCTGAATACTTTCCCGATGATTAGCGGTTATTACACCGCACTGGAACGCACGTTGTTTGTTGGCGAAGTCGATGATGCCAGCATGGATATCTGGCAATCCAATATTGATGCACATGAGCTGGGTATTAGCCTGATCAAACCAGGCGCTACCTGTTCCGGCATCACTGCTGAAATCAACGCCTTGTTTGAATCCCGTGATCACCTGCAATACCGTTCCTTCGGTTATGGTCACAGCTTCGGCGTGCTATCCCACTACTATGGTCGTGAAGCCGGTTTAGAACTGCGTGAAGACATTGATACTGAGCTGGTTCCCGGTATGGTGGTGTCCATGGAACCGATGTTGACCATTCCTGATGGCAGACCAGCAGCAGGCGGCTACCGTGAGCATGATATTTTAGTCGTGGGCGAATCAGGCGCTGAAAACATCACAAAATACCCCTATGGCCCGGAATTTAATGTCGTCCCGGTTTAATCAAACAGATTAGCAACGGACACTCAACATTCCGGAAAACCATCCTCCTCTGTCACCCTGGAAGCCATTTCATTGTGCAGAGGAGGAACAGGTACGAGAGCATTTTGGTACTCGTTATATTTATATTTGCCTGAACTGTCCCTTCATATGTGCTCAGCTTAACTTAGCCAAGACCCCTTCCATCTCCTGCAGCAAGGCCGCTGCTTTAGTAGCATTCAGTGCCTCAGCATGCGGCGCATTAAAACACTTCGCATCATTGTCATAATACTGCCCGGACGCCTCAGCAAACTCATCCGACAGGGCGGCCCGCACCAGAATATCCGCACCAATATTAATATCGTGACCAGCAAAGCCAA
>JBMZDK010000489.1:0-1713 GCA_049614265.1 Thiolinea sp. | reverse complement strand
TTTAAACAGGGATTGATATGAACTTGAATAAATTAACCAAGCTGGCTGCGGCGACTGCACTGGCAACTTCACTGGCAACCCCGGCTTTTGCTGCTGATGAACTGAATGTTGCATTCTTCCTGGAGTGGGCAACTCCAAATCAGATCGCTAAAGTTGAAAAGTTGTATGATGATGCACTGGGTGTTCCGGTTAAGTGGACTAACTTTGAAGCCGGTACTCAGATGACTGAAGCTATGCTGGCTGGCGACATCGATATCTCATTCAGCCAGGGCCTGGCTCCGTTCATTAATGCAGTAAACGCTGATGCACCTATCAAAATGGTAGGTATCGCAGTTCAGTATCCGGCGAACGAATGTATCGTCAGAGAAGGTTCCGGCATTGATAAGACTAACGCGTCTGAGCTGGAAGGCAAAAAAGTCGCTGTACCACTGGCGACGATGGCTGACTACAGCTTCCGTATGCAGATGCGTGCATTAGACGTTGATGTGAGCAAGATCACTGTTGTTGACCAGGTTCCTGCTGATGCAGTGGTTTCACTGGGCGAAGGCAACGTTGACATGGCTTGTGTCTTCGGTGGCAACGCACTGGCGGGTGCTTTAGAGCACGGCAAGCAGTTGATGACAACTGACGAAATGAATGAAGCAGGTATCATCAGCTTCGACGTGGTTTCTGTGACTGACAAGTTCCTGCAGGAAAATCCTGACATGGTCAAAACGTTCATGGAAGTGACTGATGCAGCGAACAAAGCATTTGCTGAAGATCAAAGCAAACTCAGCGTTATCACTAAAGATTCCGGTCTGAAAGATGATGATGCGACTAAAGCACAGATGGCTACTATGACTTTCCCAACTAATGCAGAGCAGCTGGAAAAGTACTTTAATGAAGGCGGTCTTGCTGCTTCAGCAATCGGTGTTGTCGGTAACGCTTTCGCTACCGAAGAAAATCCGGCAAAAGAAGATTACAGTGTTGCTATCGATACTTCTTTCCTGAAGTAAGTTAATGCTGTAACAGGAAACATTATTGCTATAGCGCTGTGTAGCAATGTTTCTTTCTATCAATTGGCCGATTTAATAATCGGCCAATTGTATTTTTATACCTCTCCACTCCTGCAAAACGCAGACTAAACAGGGTTTGAATTCATGAGTGATTTGATTGCCGACAAGGTCAATATGGTGTTTACCACACCGACCGGGGGTAAGGTGCATGCCCTCAAAGATGTTAGTTTTACATTAAAGCAAGGCGAGTTATTGTCCGTTCTCGGCCCTTCCGGCTGTGGCAAAACCACGCTGCTTAATATTATCGCCGGCTTTAATCGCCCCACCGGTGGTGCATTTTACCTGGGAGACCATGAAATCAGTGGCCCGGATACGGAACGTGGCATGGTTTTCCAACAGGGGGCCTTATTTGAATGGCTGACTGTAGCGGAAAATGTCAATTTTGGTCTGCGCATGAAAAAAGCTAATAAAAAAGAAACGGCGAAGAAAGTTGAAGAATGGTTGGACATTGTGGGTCTACAGGGCTTTGGAGACACACCGACCTACCAACTGTCCGGTGGTATGCAACAGCGCGTTGCGCTGGCTCGCTGTTTGATCAATGATCCTGATTTGATTCTGATGGATGAGCCGTTGGGCGCGCTGGATGCTCTGACCCGTGAAAAGATGCAGAGCCTGGTGTTGAAAATCTGGAAGGAAACCGGCAAAACCATCATGATAA
>JBMZDK010000488.1:0-1719 GCA_049614265.1 Thiolinea sp. | reverse complement strand
TAATCCTATGGTTCAAAAATATAGTTCTTATTCTTTAATATTATTCTAATGTTAACTCGACAGTAAGAACTTCTGGGGCAGTTTAGCGCCTCCGCTCTAAATTATACGGCCTGTCGTTTTTCGGTATAGTACTGATTGTGATGGACTTACTGACCAATTAGCTCATCGGGTTCCTCATCCCCTTCAAGCGCCTGCCGAATTTCCTGCAACCAAGAGTTTTGGCGAGATTGCCATAAATGTCGTGCCAACAAAGGAGCCAAAATCTGGCGCACGGTATTTTCTGAGGGCAATTCTCTGGATCGGGTGCGCAGATAGAGTACCTGTTGTTTCCATAGCCCTGTCTGGTAGCGTATGGCAAATAGCTGTAGCAGTCCGGTAGCCATGCTGGCACAAAACACAAAGGTCTCCATCGCCTGCCAGCAGGCGATGACTTTATCGACATGCTGAGGTGGCGGTGCTTTTAATTGTTTGTTCGATTTTGGCTGACGTGAGTGCCGGGGTAAATAACGGCTCCAGAAATGGAAACGAAAGGCACCCAGCTTGTTTTTCAAGGTATCAAATAGCACTTCTATCCGAATGCGACGACAGTAGAGGGCCAGTACCTGCTCAGGCCTGGCTGTCAGGTCAGAACACATCAGTATGATCGGGCCACGTGAAGTCACGGCCCAGACAAAACGCACAGAATCGCCCAAAGGGCGCCACAACAGATTGGCTGCCATCAGTTGTACGGTTTCCCTGCGCCCATAAACGTCCATTTCCACACCTTGAAACAGATGCTGATGATCAAAGGCTTCCTTGAGAATCAGTTTATCACCGTATTTACGGGGCCTGCCCCGTTTCCCTGTTGGGTGCGGTGGCGGAGGGAAGTAAGCCACGTAATTCTTTTTGGCACGTGTCACCACCTGAAGATAAGGCTGCTGATGCTCAGCTGACCACACCGAGTTGGCCAGCCGAAAGACCGTTTTCACAGAAAAATAAGCATCCAGTACTATCCAGGCCAAACGCTCATTTTGCACCGCAAAATCCAACGCCATTCTTACAGCTCGCTCCGCCAGTGAGTCCTCAGGTCTCTCTCGACCCAAATGTTCAAAACCCTGATGGATTTGCAAGGTCAGCGGCAGGCAGAAGCAAGCCGAAAATGAGCCGACCAATACGCCAGTCGCTCCCCAGCATTGGCCTCGGAAATACCCCGGCTTACTCTGTGTTTCAGACAGCTGGCGCTGTGATACTACGCCGGGCATACGGCCACCGTCTTTGACCACATAGCTATGATCAGCCAGTAATACTAAACGTCCCGCATACGCAAAAACGGGGGCATGTTGCATCACAAAACGGTGCCAATAACCCCGTAGTTCATCCAGATCATAAGAATCAGCACGGAAAAAATGCAGAAGACGATGATAACCCTGATCGTTGGATAGCCAGTACCGGCACATTGAGGTCACGCCTACCATTTCCGGAGCAGCAAGAAAGCTCAGAACGATGCCCGTGAACAACAACCAACTCCGCTCACGCGAAAAGGCACTTTTAAAAAAAATGGAAAACGTGGTACAAATCAGTCAGCATGAAAAACCCTTGGGTGAGTGTGTTTGGTCACCGCTTACTTTAAGGGATTTCATGCTACCTGTGACACTAATAGCTCAGGAAAACTTACGACTCTCGAGTGCACATGTATTGAAAGGAAAATGATGAATATCGGAATAAGCGACGGCAATGACT
>JBMZDK010000487.1:0-1740 GCA_049614265.1 Thiolinea sp. | reverse complement strand
GTTATTCGTGCCAGTGCTGAAGTTGAAGGAGCATTGTTGATTTCAAGGAATACTAAGGATTTTCCTGAGAGTGAGCCTTGGTTGCGGGTGCCTTATAGGCTTTGCTAAAGCCCCATAGCATCCAACTCATCCAACATCCGCAAAGCCTTTTTAGGATCACCATGCAGCTGAGCCGCCAAAAGTCGCTGCTTTGCCGTTTCTTCCGCCAATAATTGCATGTATTACACCAGAATATGGACGAGCTGAGACACTTAGAATCAGGGCTTGATTGATGGTAAAAAATTTTCAAAGCTGCGGGCAAATATGCCAGTTGATGCCCAGGTACAAGCCAGCTGAGGTCTGACGTAGAATAGTGGAGATCATATCTATTGCTCTAAAGTCTGCTTTAGAGCAATAGTATAGTTACTAACAAATAGTTTTGCGAATAAGTGCTTGTTAATTCAAACCCAGTCTCTGGCCCGCAGGAAATCACTATATAACCGCGCTTCTTCAGTGCCTTCCTCCGGCGACCAGTTATAACGCCACTTCACCAACGGCGGCAGTGACATTAATATCGATTCGGTGCGCCCGCCAGACTGCAGGCCAAACAAGGTTCCACGATCGAATACCAGATTAAATTCCACATAGCGCCCGCGACGGTACAGCTGAAAATCCCGTTCCTGCTCGCCATATTCCCGGTTTTTATTCCGCTGGATAATCGGGCGATAAGCTTTGATGTAGTGATCACCGACGCTGCGCATAAAGGCAAAGGAATCCTCAAACCCCGGTTTGTTCAGATCATCAAAGAACAGTCCGCCGATTCCACGTGGCTCATCACGGTGTTTCAGGTAAAAATAGTCATCACACCATTTTTTATAGCGTGCATAAACATCATCACCAAACGGGTCGCAGGCATTCTTTGCCGTCTGATGCCAGTGTATGCAATCTTCCTCCGAGCCATAATAAGGGGTCAGGTCAAAACCGCCACCAAACCACCATACCGGTGCTTCGCCTTCTTTCTCGGCAATAAAGAAGCGCACATTGGCGTGTGAGGTTGGGATATAAGGGTTATTCGGGTGAATAACCAGCGATACACCGACAGCCTGAAAGTTGCGCCCGGCTAATTCCGGTCGCGCAGCAGTGGCGGACGGGGGGAGTTTATCGCCGTAAACATGCGAGAAATTGACACCGCCCTGTTCAATAACCGCGCCTTCTGTTAATACCCGTGTGCGTCCACCACCACCGGTTTCGCGTGTCCAGTTGTCTTCAACAAAGTGCGCTGTGCCGTCTTCTTCTTCCAGTTGGGTGCAAATATCATCCTGCAGCGAAAGCAGGTAGTCTTTAACCAAAGTAAGATCGGGCTGAGTCATGTTGTATAGCTCGGATGATTGAAAGTGGTATATTGTAACGAGAATGGGTGAGTTTAGAAGGAAAGTATTGTGATCAGATTTACCAGTAAAGCATCTGCCAGCGTTTCCATGTTTGATAAAGATGCAGCTGCCATGCTGAAAATGATGGGGCATAGCGGCACGATACCCAGTGCAATCCGCACTCAGGATGTTGCGCGGTATCTGGAAAACTTTGAAAACGCGCTCAAAGCTGCCGCAGAAGCTGAGTTGCCGTTAACTTATGAAGCAGATGAAGACGAACCACCGGTTCCGGTGAATCGTCGGGCTTTTCCTTTACTGGAGCTGATGCGCAAAGCATTAGCAGCCGAAGAGAATGTCATGTGGGATCATGAGCATTCTGTGATTTGAGCGT
>JBMZDK010000486.1:0-1761 GCA_049614265.1 Thiolinea sp. | reverse complement strand
ACATTCATGGCCGAAAGGTTATCCAAACTGAAAAATCTGATGCCGTCTTTGGTAATCCAACCCGTGCTCTGGGTGGCTGGCACTGGACAGTCATGGGTGTCTCTACGGTTTTGCTGTTCTGGCTCTATTTTTCATGGGATGCGGGTCGTGCATTCTTTCCACAGGCCGCTAATGAGGTGTGCCAGGTAGCCAAACTCAATCGCAGTGTGGTACCGGTACGTTCTGCTTTTCCTTTGGATGAACGCTTATTGCGTGGCACGCAGTTAATTCAGCGTGATAGCGTTAAAATCGAACAAGCGCGTGCAGAGCTGGATAAAGCTGACTTCAATGATGCTGATAAAGCAGAGCTGAACAGTATCATTGATGAGCTGGAAGCTGCTATGCACATTCAGGCTAGCCCGGACGCTATTGATCCTGCTATCGCAGGTCAGTTGAGTGGCGTTGCTGATCGTATTAATAAGCTGGCTGACGCTATGTCACAAGCTGATTACCCTGGCCCGGCTGACCCGGCGCAGCAGGAAAAAGCGAATGCTCAACCTGCCTGGGGTGCTACGAACACTGAAATCCCAACATTGCCGCTGACAGATCGTGGCCGTAAATTTGATGCAGCCAGTATTGAAATGGAAGTTATTGCAAAAGACTTTGCAAAAATTCGTAATAATACCGGTGAAATCAAGGTGAAACTGGATGCACTTAAAGCACGTTATAAAGGCTTTAAGGTGGATGAAAGTGGTGATGAAGACGTCGTTGCTGAACGTAAATCTCTGGTTAAACAGATTGATAAAATCTACAAGCGCATTGATGATGGTAAAATCTTCCCTCCGTCAATCACTGAGAAGGTAGAAGCATCACTGATTAAACTGGATGATGCACAAAGCAGCGAACAGGGTACTCTGAAGATTATTAACGCTCTTGCCATGCCCGGTGGAACTATTATGGCGGGTAATAATGCCTGTTCTGAACAGGGTTCTGGTCGCTGGTTACCCAAGCCTTCGGATACCTGGAATACTTTCATTCGTCTGGCTCACCCTGATGAAGGCTATAAAGGTGTTCCTCTTTTGTGGTATGAAAAGAAACCACTGGCGGATATGGCTGCCTTCTTTATTCCCGACTGGGTTGCAGATTTAGTTCCGGGTGAATACCCCCGCCATGATGCGAACGGCCAGATTGAAATGAACCTGAAAGGTAAGGTTTATAACGTTGCCACCGGTAACTTCCCGTCACCTTCCATTCCGGTACCCATTGGTCATGTATGGGACTCCATGCTGCGTGTATTAGCTGGTCTGTTCTTCGGGATTTTACTGGGTGTACCACTTGGACTGGCAATGGGCTTGTCACGCTTCTTCAAAGGCTTTTTTGACCCATTAATTGAACTCTATCGCCCTATTCCGCCACTGGCCTGGGCACCGCTGATCCTGACTATTTTTGGTATTGGGGATGATGGTAAAATCTTCCTGCTGTTTATGGTTGCTTTCGCCATTATGGTTATCTCGGCACGTACCGGTGCAACAGGCACCCACCTGTCGAAGATTCATGCAGCTCATTCACTGGGTGCAAGTAAGAAACAGATCATCCGTCAGGTTATTCTGCCGAATTCATTACCTGAAATACTGACCGGCATTCGTATCGCGATTGGTGTTTGTTGGGGTACATTGGTTGCAGCAGAAATGTTGGCAGGCACTACCGGTATCGGTTTTGTTGAGAATGTCGCACGTAAACAGTCTGATTATGAAATCATCTGGACGACAATCATCATTATGG
>JBMZDK010000485.1:0-1816 GCA_049614265.1 Thiolinea sp. | reverse complement strand
GCCTAAGCTGGAAGAAATTCTTCCAAAGGCAATTGGTCAGGAATTAGAGAAATTACCTGATGATGTTAAAGATGCTCTAAACGATGTTCAAAAGCTTATTCCAGGCAATTCACAGTAACTGGTTGCCAGAATGATTGCGCCTGAGTACAAAAGTTTTGATGGCGTCAACCCAAAAGACTTTATCAGTTTGCTGAATACAGAAAAAGTCAGGGCGCATCTGATACAACATCAGTGCTTTGATAGTGACAGCGTAGTGCTTTGGATAAAAGACAAACTCGCTGTAGATGCTCAAGAGCATTGCAGAGTCCGGGCTATTTGTGCAAATGACAATCTGGTGGGGTGGTGTGGTATCCAGTATGACCATGGGCGTTACGAAATAGCGATTATTCTGGATGAACACTATTGGGGAATGGGTAAAGTGGTTTTCAAAGACGTTATGAGTTGGGCAAGGGAGTTAGGACATGATGAGATTTTTATTCATTTCCTGCATACACGTCCTGATTACAGGTTTCTGCGTAAAATGGCTAAAAATGTGTTTGAAACTGAGATGCTTGGCGATAAGTTTGTGACTTATCAATTACCGGTTAACTGAGTACTTATTCCATGACAATCACGACAAAAAGCCATTTCGATATCAGCCGTGCGCGCAGTGAAACCCGTGCCTGTGAAGATATTATTCACTTTAATAATGCTGGTTCTTCACTCATGCCTGCCCCGGTCGCTGATACATTGCACGCTTTTCTGGAAAAAGAAGAGCATAACGGCGGCTATGAAACTGCGGATCAGGAAGAAGAGGCTTTAAATAATTTTTATACAGCTGCGGCGGGAATGTTCAATTGTAACCCGGATGAAATTGCCTTTGTTGAAAACGCAACCCGCGCCTGGGATATGGCGTTTTATAGTTTTAAGTTTAACCGGGGCGACAGAATTCTGACCTCAATCGACGAATACGGCAGTAATGTCATCGCCTATATACAACAGGCACAGCGCTATGGGGTTGAAGTAGTGTTTGTGCCGAATGATGAATATGGACAACTGGATGTTACTGCGCTGGAAAGCCTGATTGACGACCGGGTAAAACTGATTGCAATTAGCCATATACCTACCGGCGGTGGTTTGGTCAATCCGGCAAAAGCTGTTGGGAAAATTGCTAATGCTGCCGGTATACCTTATCTGCTTGATGCGTGCCAGACAGTGGGACAAATGCCACTGGATGTCGCAGACATTGGCTGTGATATGTTTTCAGGTACCGGACGTAAGTTTTTGCGCGGGCCACGGGGCACTGGTGTGTTGTATGTTCGTAAAGAACGGATTGCGGATATGGAGCCACCCTTACTGGATCAGCATGCCGCTGATCTGGTCTCACCGGATCGTTATATTATGCGTTCCGATGCGAAACGTTTTGAAAATTGGGAACAATATTTTGCCGGTAAGGCAGGGCTGGGTGTAGCAATGGATTATGCGCAGTCATTTGGTCTGGCTGAGATTCAACAGCGCATAGTAAGGCTGGCTGATATTCTCCGCAGTAAGCTGGTAGCGATTGATGGGATCACGGTAACAGATACGGGATTGGAAAAGTGTGGCATTGTGACCTTTTATGCTGAGCAACAGCCGCCGGGTGAAATACAGCAGCATTTGGCTAAGCACCGGATAAATGTTTCCACTTCTCAAGGCTCGGGAAATTTAGTGTCATTCAATCAACGGGGTTTAACACAGGTCGTACGGGCTTCGGTGCATTATTTTAATACCGGGCAGGAAGTTGATTATTTTGTTGCGACCCTGGCTAAAGGTTTACAGGCGACAGGGTAAAGCTTTG
>JBMZDK010000484.1:0-1841 GCA_049614265.1 Thiolinea sp. | reverse complement strand
CCGGTGGGGGTTGCTGTGCTAATCGATGAGTCAGAAGTCAGACGCAGGCGAATAAATGTGGTGCCAGCTTTAATATCAACCGGTACATTCCAGTTAAGGCTAACACTGCTTTGATTACTGCCGTTGCTGACCAAGACAGAGGTTCCCTCGTCAGCCTCAAAGCTGCCATTACCATCAAAGTCAATCCAGCCAAACAGAGTAGCGGTATTCCCCAGGGTATTGGTCACCGTAAAATCCGCGCTGTAAGTCATCGCCGTCATTTTCAGGATCGGGAACAGCGGGATGTAATCTGAAACCGGTTGCCGTGGTGCACCGTCTTCATCACCGGATAAATACCAGTTACCCGCACCATCGGATTGAAAGTCCCCGTCACCAAAAGCATTGTACGAATGCTGGCTGTCAGCTTCAGCATCACCCGGTGTGGCTCCAAGATGAAGTCCGGTGACAATGGTATGTGCGGCATCACCATAGGATTCCGGAGCATCACCATAATCCAGCGCCGCATAGGCATTAGCGGATACACAGAGTAATAAACTGAAACAAATGAGCAGAGGGAGCGTGAGTAAACGCTTGTTGAACAACGGTATGTTCATAGGTAACTTGTCCAGGGATTATTTTTATAATTAAATCAAGCGGGCTAGGCTTGCTACCGGACAGAATAGATCAATAAGTATTATTTATCAATATCAATGCGTTAAATTTATTCCATTATAAGCATTGTGGTTATCATTTTACGGATAACAGAAAACACCGGTCTTGACCTGCATTCAAAACCGGTGACGATAAATAATCTGGCAGAGTTATTAGCGGCTAAGACAGAATCTCATCAATAAATGGCTTTACAGCCTCTACACCGCCCTGTTCCATGACTTTAATAGTCTCAGAACCAATAATTGCGATATCGGCTTTGCCACGGATAAAATCGAAGTCTGCTTTCGATTTCACACCAAACCCCAGCGCCAGCGGCAGATCAGTTGCATCCCGGCATTGAGCCAGGTAACCCCCCAGCTCATCCGAAAACGTGGTTTCCTTTCCGGTTACGCCTTTGCGGGCGACGGTATAGACAAAACCCTCTGTATTTTCAGCAATAGTCTGCATGCGTTCTGCTGAACTGTTGGGAGTGAAAATATGAATCGGGGCCAGCGCATTTTCCCGCATCGCGCTAATGTATTCACGACCTTCTTCCGGCGGCAGGTCAGGGATAATGGCTCCCTGAATACCGATGCGTTTCATATTCTCCACGAACGGCTGGATGCCCTGACTGAACAGGATATTGTAATACGTCATAAACAAAAACGGGATATCGAACTGTGCCGTAATCTTCTCCGCCATTTCCAGACAGCCGTCAACCGTAGCTCCTGCCTTCAGGGCTTCTGAATTGGCATGTAAAATCACCGGCCCGTCAGCCATTGGCTCGGAAAACGGGATTTGCAATTCCATCAGGTCAACCCCGGCTTCCACCATCGACTCCACCACCCGCATCGAGTCATCATACGAGGGATACCCCAGGACAATATGCGTCATCAGCAGTAATTCTTTTTGCTCCCGCTGCTGGCGGATATAATGTTCCAACTGATTCATGCTTTACCCTCCTGTGCGGCTAATTCAGGATTTGCCGTTTTATATTCCTCTGCTTTAGCAATAATAAACTGCTTCCATTTCGGATCATCAATCGCATCAGCCACAGTGAAAATATCTTTATCAGCGCGCCCGGACTGATTAATCAGAATAATTTCATCACTGCCCATACCGGGCGCTTCCTTAAATGCCTGCGCAAACGCATGGGAAGATTCCAGCGCCGGAATCAAACCTTCTTTTTGCACGGTTAGTTTCATCGCCGC
>JBMZDK010000483.1:0-1893 GCA_049614265.1 Thiolinea sp. | reverse complement strand
CCCGCGCACTGTGCATGGAACCCAAGCTAATGCTGTTTGATGAACCAACTTCAGCACTTGATCCGGAAATGATTACCGGCGTACTGGAAGTCATGATTGAGCTGGCTGAGGCTGGCATGACCATGATTTGTGTGACCCACGAAATGGGCTTTGCCAAACAGGTCGCAGATACTGTGGTGTTTATGGATCATGGTGAAATCGTTGAAACAGCCCCACCGGCACAGTTCTTTGAGAACCCGCAGAGTGAACGCTCCAAGCTGTTTTTGAGTCAAATTCTGGCGCATTAACAACTACAACGCCCCTTACAACGCCCCTTGCCGTCCGGGTAAATCTTGACAATTATCGAAAAACCCATAATATTAGAATTTAATTATATTCAAATATAAAGGCAGCCCAGTGACTAATTTCAAACAATTTTTCGATCCGGAAACCTCAACATTAAGCTATTTGCTGGTTGATTCTGTCACCCGTGAAGCCGTTATGATTGACCCGGTTTTCGGGCAGGAAGCACAGTATTTATCAGCATTGGAGGAAATGGGCGCAACACTGAGTTACATCGCTGAAACACATATACACGCCGATCATGTTACCGGCGCCAGAGCGCTCAAAGAGGCAACGGACTGTCAATTTATTTCAGGTGCCGGAACCGGCATTACCTGTGGAGATAAATTAATGGCCGACGGTGATGTAATCAGCTTTGGCTATGAAGTGTTAAAAGCCATTCCTACTCCCGGCCACACTAACGGCTGTACAACTTATCAATGGCGGGATCGCCTGTTTACCGGTGATACGCTGTTAATTGGTGGCTGTGGCCGTACTGATTTCCAACAAGGCGATGCCGCCACTTTATACGATAGCCTGCAAAGATTACTGGCATTTCCTGAGGAAACGCTGGTCTATCCGGCACACGACTACAACAATCACCGGGTTAGTACGATCGGCCAGGAAAAATTGCTCAACCCACGTATCAGGGACAATAATAAGGCACAGTTTGTCGCTCTGATGGATGGCTTGAATCTGCCCAACCCTGCCAAGATCGATATCGCAGTCCCGGCCAATATGGTCTGTGGCCATAATGACCGGGGTGAATCAGACACCCGCGTCGTTACTCACGCAGCCTGAAAAACCAATAGCCGCTAAAAGTCTTCCTCTTCCGCCTCAAGTCCGGACAAACTGATGTGCTTACCCAGCTCACTCTCAAAGCCAGACCACTCGCTGAACCCGGCGAGTCGTTTGGCCACTTCCGGCTTCATTTCATAAGGTTCCAGATCATCTTCACGCAGCTCCTTCACCGCACCGTACAGCGTAGAAAAATAGTCCAGGTTCATCTTTAGTACCAACTTACCACCGACAGGGCCATGTCCCGGCACGACTTTCTCAATATCCAGCCCCAACGCGTATTCTGCCGCAGCAATGCTGCCGCTAAAGCTGCCATCGTCCATACGTACAATGCGGTGGTGATTAATATTATCCCCGGTAAATAACACCTTATCCCCCAGTACCTCATACATCACATCGCTGGTGGTGTGAGCTTTCTCCTGTGCCAGATGGGCTTTGATGCTCATATTGCCAACTTTAATTACCTGTCCATTTTCCAAAGCTTCAGTAGGAATCAGTGCTTCAGTACCCTTAGTCGCACCTTCCGTTAAAGTGTCCATACGACCCACCCAGTCTGCTGCTGCCCCCTCTTCTGCCAACCGGATCATTTCAGGGTGACCATAAAATCGGGCGTCCGGGAAAGCATCTTTAATCGCCTGATTAGCCAACCAGTGATCGCCATGAACATGAGTAGTAAAAACATGTGTTACAGGCTGGCTGGTTTGCTTTTTGATCCGGGCGATTAATGCCCGTCCAATAGCTGCACTGGAACCCGGATCAATAACAGCAACACCG
>JBMZDK010000482.1:0-1920 GCA_049614265.1 Thiolinea sp. | reverse complement strand
TCATGGGGCCGGGCAATGATGCCAATGTGTTGCTGGGGAATATCCTCCTGCATCCGGCTAATGATGGCTTCTTTGGCAACTTTGTGGCTAATGGCGCAATGATGCACTAAGCAGTGTGGTTGAACCTGCAGGCAGTTGCGGTACATCTGTGACTGCCGTTCTGGTGAAAAAGTATGTGGCGTTTGGTGTAATGTTGCTTAAAGCCAGCCTCCATCAAGCTACCCGTTAGATAGGGTGGCAGGCTTACCCGTTTTTTGGCATGATTTTCTCTCCTACCTGTTTCAGGAGCCGAATAAATGGGTGACTATGCCAGTGCCATTCCTGTCCTTGCCTCATTGAATATTGCTGAAAGCGCAAAGTTTTATACCGGTGTGCTTGGTTTCAATGTGGGCTATCAGGATGATAACTATCTGATTGTGCAACGTGATCGCATGGAGATTCACTTTTGGCTAACCGATGATTGTCGCTACCCTGAGAATACCTCCTGTTATATCCGGGGTGGTCAGGTTGTTGAATTATATGCGGAATATTCGGATAGGAATTTTGGCCAGGGACGATTGAGTGACTTTAGCGTGCGGCCCTGGAATATGAAGGAGTTTTATGTTCATGACGTACATGGGAATTTGGTGAAATTCGGCTGTGCGCCGGAGGAGGTTGCTTAAAATGGGATACAATATTCAATACCTGCAGGCAAAGTTTCTATGAAAACCAGCCCACGAAAAATTATTACTCCCTGCCCCGAATTGACGCTGAAAATCCCGGAAGGGATGAGCAAAACAGAGTTCTATAATAGTTACGCCAACCTGAAAAATCTGGCTGAAGAAAATGGCTTGTTCCGTACGCCGGAAGACCTGCTGATGTACCGGAAGCTGGTTGGGCATAGCACTGAATTTGATACGTCAATCATTCTGGATACTTCCCGCCGCATCCTTGATCCATTGGGCAGACCAGTGCGGCGTGACCAGATGTCATCGCAGGAGAAGAAAGTCTGGTCACAGATGACGCAGATCATTTGTGAATACCTGTTTGAGCAATACCCTGACCCGGATGAGCATCTGATACTTTGTGGTGAAGCCAGTCTGGATTCAACCTGGCCTCTAAACAAATCAGGTGTGCCCAGTATTCGCATGATTCATAATCATTTTCTGGTCTTCCCGATGGAACTGCTGCGCAATGGGGAAGCAGCTGATCCGAGTAACCCTAACCTGACTGATAGTGGCCATAACACTTTGTTTTTGCGCCAACTGAGCGATGCTTATCGCCAGTTTCTCGAAGTACTGGATTTACAAATTCTTAAACTGTTACCTGCGGAAGAAGCTGCACTGGAATTGACCGGCTATCCACAGGGCCTGCCCTGCTGGGAAGTAGAGGGTGGTATTGAGCGCTTAAAGGATCGCTATTTCTGGTATGAGTATGAGCAGGTATTGCGAGGCTTTCTGGACTTCTATCGCACATTTTTCACGCTGGTTTCCAGCAATGAAACACGGGTACTGGATGGCATTAATTTCCCGAATCAGGTGGACGATGTTCTGCTAAGTAACCAGCATTTCGCCCGTGTGGCTCGGGATTTGCGCGAAAAAGTCATCCAGAATCCGCAGTTTGCTAATGATATTCGCTGGCGTCCGGCCTACAAACAGATCTTGTTTCGTGACAGTAAAGGCCGGTTGATTGTGACCATTTCTCAGAATTCAGTGGGCAATGCGATTACGGAGTTGTTGGGTATTGTGGTGCAGCGGCAGGTTAACCCCGAGGCTTATGCTGCTGTGGAGGAAGGTCTGGTTAACCGTTTGCTGGACGTGAGGACACGCTTGCAGACAGCTAATTTGGGCGAGTCCTTGTCTGCGCCTTGCTGGCCGAATGATCGTTTTCAGGCTTGCCGGTAAAGATCATTGCTGGTATCCGGGTTTCAGTTTTACAGCA
>JBMZDK010000481.1:0-1929 GCA_049614265.1 Thiolinea sp. | reverse complement strand
AGGGTCAGGCGGTTCGCCCAAAAATCTTATTGTATTTCGTTAAAAACAAATCCTCACCCTTCATCTTACGCGTGATGAAATCACCCGCCGTACAGAATATTAGAAACGAGTTGCCCTTGTCTGGCCCCAAGGGAACGAGAATCGGTGCTTTTTTCCAGGGCTTGTAGGTTTTGATGGCATCAAACTGCTTTCCTTCACTGAGGGCAGTCAGCGTCTTGGCAAGCCATTCCTTCTGGCGACCCGAGGCAACGACTGTCATCGCATCGCCCATATCGGCGATATCACCCGCTGCAAAAACGTTCGGGAGTGACGATGGACGCATCCACCCATCGACGACAACCCGGTTAGCATTGCTTTTCTTAATATCCGGCAGGTTGTCTAACAAACCAGATGCAGCTTTGGAGCCAATCACCGGGAATATCAGATCAGCTTCAATCTCACGCCCATTGGAAAGCTTGACCGTTCCGGAATAAGGTTCGGTCATGCTTTGTAAATTTTCGACGCGCGCACCCATAACAAGCTCGACACCGCTTGCGCGCAGTTTGCGTGTCAGTTCCCGTCCCAGCTTTTCCGGTTGTTCCGGAAAGAGCGCCCTGGTGCTGGAAATCAGTGTGACGTTTTTTTCGGGCATATGGTGTGTGATTTCACCCGCCAGTTCGGCACCAACCGCACCAGCACCAACAATCACCACGCTATCCGCCTTCACCAGTTGTTTGTTCACCTGCGAATTAGCGGCCCGAAATGCTTCGATGTCTGAACCGTTCGGCTTGAAAGGTATGGCGTTGCTTGAACCGGTTGCCACAACTATGTAATCCGCCTCAATAAACTGACCACTTTGCAATTCAACACCACTTTCGTTTATGGAAACAGCGCGATCTTGAACAACCGCACCCCGTGTAAGGAGGTCGTCATAAGGTATCAGTGCTTTATCGAGAAGAGATGGCGTAACGACAGCTCTGATCATTGCTGGTGCTTGCACAAAATGTGAGTTTTGCTCAATTAAAGTGACATCCGCCACCTGATCGAGCGACTTGGCAAGTTCTGCTCCGAGAAAACCACCGCCGATAATCGCGATACGTTTTTCATAACCATCAAATCCTCTGTTAATTTCCCATTCTTGTTTGCAGTGGCTTACGTAATGTTACATTTGCTGTTTGTATAAAAGGAGATATGATTGACATGCTGTGTGCTACCGTCGACTCCTTTTCCCCTACCGGAGCTACGTAGTGAATAGCAGATTCAGCAGCTTCATTTCCTGCGAGCTTAGCAATGATCCAGGTAGCAAGGTATTGGGAAGACATGCAGCCACCCGCAGTAGCAATATTGCCTTCTGCGAAAAATGGCTGATTTAGCACTTTTACCCCCGACTCGATAACCCAGGGTTTAGTAGTCAAATCAGTACAGGCCGGCAATCCGTTTAACACCCCCAAAACTGACAGTAACAGAGTCCCCGAGCACTGTGCGCAAACCAACTGTTTTTCGGGATTGATGCTTAATCGCTCAAGTATTCTCTTGTCTTTGGCAATGTCTCTGGTGTAGATACCACTACCGACAAGAACAACATCAGCGCTACCCGCAAACTCTAATGGCTGTTGCGCTGTAACTTTTACTCCATTCATCGAGGTTACATAATCAGTTGGACATGTAATCTGAATGTTCCATCCAGAAGCCTTCATCCGGTTTAGAATGCCCGCAGCGATAAACGAATCTAATTCGTTAAAGCCCTCAAAAGTTAAAATTGCGATATCCAATATATGACCCTCTGAATTAGATTGTGTCGCCTAACCTGACACAGGAAATACTCTTATGCAGGTGAAGTAACTGTGGCAGTGGCTGATGCATTAATTCGGATCCGGGTATGATAGAGCGTCATTCAGGCAAATGCAGCATTTTGTATTAGCCGTTCAGATTTTCAGAACCGGTACAGGA
>JBMZDK010000480.1:0-1933 GCA_049614265.1 Thiolinea sp. | reverse complement strand
CTGACCATCGGACGCGCCGCATCAACCATCGCCTTCGCTTCATCCGCCGTCAGCGCAAGCAGCGGCACATCCAGGCCTTCCAGCTCCGGCGCATCGGCCACCGCATAGTCCGCCACGGTCATCGCCACATCAAAAACGCCCTCACCCAGCATGCGGAATACATCGCCCACGCCTAAGCCCATTTCATTGTGGGTAGTAAGAGAGACATTGAGCTTATCGCCGGAGGCTTTGGGCAGTGACTCTGACCAGAATGGTTTTTCATATTGTTTGTGTAACGGCAGACTCGACCAGCTACCGACAACCGATAAATCTTCTGCCATCGCTGGAGCAGCTAACAGACTGCTAATCGCTAATGCACTAAGTGACTTTTTCATTTTCTTCCTCCTGATTAATTCCACCTTACATACTATATGGTTTTAGTCATGATGTAAGCGCTTTCACCTATTAATCATAAAAATATCCCATAGAAAATAGAATTTTCCAGATTTCTGTATAGCCCGGCAGCTGGTCTTTTCTCCGGAAAACCTGTAAAAATTCTGTAACTCACATGAATCAATAGGGAGAGCATACTCATGTCACAAGCTGATTTCGTCGCACCCTTCCGCTTTGAACCACAGGCCAGTTACGCAGATTACAATCACTTTCAGGCTTGCCCGCTCAATGGCGCCATTGGGGCTGAAATTACAGACGTTGACCTGAGCACGGCTGATAAAGAGGTACTGCAGGAACTGGAACAGGCGCTGCTAAACCACCTGGTACTGGTCATTCGCGATCAGCACCTGAGCGCACCTCAACTCACAGCCATCGGCCGTCACTTCGGTGATTTACACATCAACCCTTTCGTTGCCGGAAACCCTGATGCGCCGGAGGTCATCGAAATCCGTTCGGAGGAAAATGATGACAAACGCTTTACCGGGCTGTGGCACAGTGATATTAGCTGGGGGAAAACACCGTCACTGGGTGCCTTGCTGCATGCCGTAAAACTCCCTGAATATGGCGGCGAAACCCTTTTTGCGAATATGTACCTGGCCTACGAAACCCTGTCTGACGGTATGAAAACTATGCTGGCACCGCTGCGGGCTGAACACCGTGTTGACATCCACAAAAGTTTCGATTCGGATTATGCCGACATGGAGGCCGATTCAGTCCTCCATCCGGTGATCAGAACGCATCCTGCCACTGGACGTAAACTCCTGTTTATCAATGAATACTTTACCAGTCGTTTTGAAAACATGACCCGGGATGAGAGCAAACCCCTGCTGGATTATCTGTGTCGTCATGCTGTACGGGCTGATTTCAGCTGTCGGGTACAATGGCAGCCAAATACACTGGTATTCTGGGATAACCGCTGCACCCAGCATTATGCAACCAATGATTATCTTGGCCAGCCTCGGCTAATGCATCGGGTAACTATTAACGGTGACAAGCCTTACTGATGTACCCAAAAACCTTGATGCGACTTTTATACCCACGATTATCAATTGAGAAATCGATAACATTCAGTGACAGGGATAGGCGGAATTAACTGAAGTAATGTTGTTATCCCCATCGGTTTGAACCAGATAACCACAGTAAGGGCGTCCGGATAGTGGACAGGCCGTAAGATTATCGAAACTGATATGGGTCAACCCGCTTTGTTTTTCACAACCAAACGCTTCCGATTGGCATAGCCGGGTTAATTTACTGCCAGCATCACCAGCAGGCAACAAGCTGCGTAATACCAGCAAACGATCCAGTTCACAAAGCTGAGTAGCATGGTAATTTAACTGAGAACTGACTCGTCTGCTTTCAATGAACCACAACAAATTACTCAGAATTAATAAGCCGGATAAGAAGATGAAACCGCCGGTAATTTTCACTGGCTTTCCATACACGGGGGTATTTTGGGAGAGAGAAAATAAGTGAGGGCCGGTTTGATCCGGCCCTCACAGCA
>JBMZDK010000479.1:0-1941 GCA_049614265.1 Thiolinea sp. | reverse complement strand
TTGATACCGTCACAAAAGCATAGCGGATGTTATACATTGGAAACTTTTTTA
Source organism: Thiolinea sp. (assembly GCA_049614265.1). Lineage (GTDB taxonomy): Bacteria > Pseudomonadota > Gammaproteobacteria > Thiotrichales > Thiotrichaceae > Thiolinea. The sequence goes on along the minus strand of JBMZDK010000479.1, from coordinate 1,890 downwards.
TAAGTTCAGCAACCACATCTGCTTCTATATTTTTAATAGGCTTAAAGATATGAAAAATAATACGTACTGTGTCACCATCTTCCCAAGGATGTTCCTCTGATTTGGAAAGTGAACGGAGGGAAGCCTCTAACCCGAATTTCTCACCAGCCCGAACCATTTGAGCAAAACCAGCCTGACAATTAACGTTTCTGCTTAAGAATCTACTCTTTCTACAGCTGTCAAAGAGGGTAGCAGGTTACCTCAATAGCTCAGTGCTATACTTTCGGTCATTCTTGCCTGTTTTTCCGCCCCAAGGCAGATTTGCGCCCATTAGGCTAGCCTGAATGCTGGTTTCAGCCTCCATGAATGAATGGGGTCACTTGTACAAAAGGGTAAATCGCTATCCTGGCAACGGTTTTAGCTGTAATTGTTGCCACACCTGGCGAAATAGAGCCTGATAAGGATAATTAGCGTTCAGATGCAGACGTACTCGCCGCACACTCACAGTAATCCGCCCCGCCAGTTTCAATAGTTTGAGACGAATCGTTCCACTCTGTGCTTTTGCCATTTTCGTGCCTTTGAGTCCGATTCGGCGCAAAGCCTGAATTAGCACATAAGCGAAGCTGGTAAAATACAAACGTAACTGATTGGAACGAAAATGATGGGTCGAAGTACGATCAGCAAACAAATCGAGTTGCTGTTCTTTGATGCGGTTTTCCATCTCGCCGCGTGCGCAATAAATCTGCTCATAGAGCTTACGGGGTTTATAGTGCCGACGCCCCAGCGTCGTCACCACAAAACGTGGATTGTCTCCCTTATCGGAATGAACCGCTTTCCCAATCACACGTCGCTCACGACTCCAGCTTTTTTGGGTGCGGTAACGAAACTCACGGAAAGTTCTGACCGATGCTCCAGTCAACTGATGGGCCATTTTAACCAACACCTGATCCAGCTTTAATGCCTTCAGCAACCGACTGTTTTTGGGTAGCCCTAACAGATAATCCACCTGGTTTTCTTCACACCAGCTCATTAAATCATCCCGACAAAAGCCACCATCGCCCCGTACCAGAATCTTTGTCCGGGGCCAGCGCTGGCGGATCTGACTCACCAGACGGGAAATCTCCTCTACACTGTTAATCGCGGCGTCCTCTTTCGCCGTCTGTAATCGCGAGCAAAGTAGCTCATCTCCACAGAAAATATACAACGGGATGTAACAATAGCTGTCGTAATACTTATTAAAGTGTCGACCCTCCTGTTCACCATGAATCTTGTCATCAGTGGCATCCATATCCAGTATCAAACGTTTCGGCGCTTTTTTCCGGCTCTCCAGAAACAGGTCGACCAGTAAGGTGCCTATAGCGGAATGATCTGCTACGATTTTCTGATAACGTGACTGTGCATTCGCCGTTGAAGGCGTCAGTTCCAGACGATTTAATGTACTTTTACCGGCCAACGCTTTGCCCCGGTCATGTTCATGCCGGCGTTGTTTCCCTTCGGGATCTGAGTGATCACATAATACCGCCAGCAAAGGATCATGACGCAACTCATCATGATCATTCAGATCTTCATAACCCAATGCCAAACCGTAGATACGTTGCTTCAGCAGCTTCGACACCGGGTGTTCAACCGCATCAGCTTGCCGGTAGTCAGTAAAGCAAGCCGACAAGCGATTAAACAAATTCAGATGCCTTTCTGTCTCTCGTAACAGGAGGCCACCGCTATCGGTACTGAGTTGCCCTCCATCGAAGGCAGCTTCAATTTGACGACGACCGAGCTTGTGAAATGAGAAAGTATTTGAGGTACACTGTGTTTGCACTGAGTCCTCCTGTGTTGTTCCGGTAAATAACTGATATCGCTATTATTAGTTTACCTCAGGATGGCTCAGTGCTTAACTACTGTGAGAAATTCGGG
>JBMZDK010000478.1:0-1942 GCA_049614265.1 Thiolinea sp. | reverse complement strand
TAAACTCATCCACCAGCACATCCCGCATTAACTCGGCCTCACTGCGCACATTAGGTAGAGGCTGGCCACCGCTGAGTAAAATTGGCAACCCGGTCTTACGATGTAATAACGCCGCATAACGCAAGCGTTCAATACCACTCAGACTGGTGCTTTCTCCACCGTATTCTGTAGCATGGCGATTTCTTCCGGCCCCAAGAACTACAATCGCCTCTGGTAATGGCTCCTGTAACCACAACTCGGCCTGTGGCGGATACTGTTGCTCCAGTTTTTTCATTAACCAAATTGAAGTCGCTGGCAAACTAAAGACAAGCACCTGTAACAATCCCAGCGTTATCAACACACAGAACACGCGGCGTTTCCTCCAGACTAATCCAATAAACATCAGTATTAAAAGATTAGCAGGTGGTAACAGTAAAAACTCAATCGTGCGATTTATTAAAGCATTATCCATAACGGTCTCAACCCTGAGCTTTCATGGCTGTTAGGCAGTTTAAGCCTCTGAGGTTTATACTAATAGCAATCGGGTTGCTAACTCCTATACGTGAAAATGAATTATGACTGATCTTTACCTGTTTGTATCTGTTTGCCTGATCGTCCTGATATTACTGGCTGTTGCGATGTTCGCCGCATTCTACCGCCGCGCTTCAAAAGACATGGCTTATGTCCGTACCGGCCTTGGGGGCGAAAGAGTCATCGTCAACAGCGGAGCATTTGTTTTTCCGATTCTGCACGATACTGTGCCAATCAACATGAAAACCTTACGGGTAGAAATCTCCCGCTCCGACAAGGTTGCCCTGATCACTAAAGACCCATTACGGGTTGACGTTGTTGCGGAATTCTTCCTGCGGGTGTCACAGGACATTGATGCCATCTCAGTTGCAGCACGAACACTGGGGCGCCAAACACTGGATCAGGAGCAGGTAAAAGAGTTTGTGGAAGCACAATGTGTTGCAGCATTGCGTTCAGTAGCTTCTACCATGACCCTGGATGAGCTACACGTTAAGCGTACCGATTTTGAGCACAATGTAGAAAACACCCTGAATTCCGAATTCCAGAAAAATGGCATGGAACTGGTCTCTGTATCGTTAATGCGCCTTGACCAGACATCCCGTGAATATTTTGATGAAAACAATTCATTTGATGCCCGCGGCCTGATTAAGCTGGACGAAGTTACCGAGGCCAGTCGAAAACGCCGGAACGATATCGAACAGGAAAATAAGATTAAAATTCAGGAAAAAAATAAAGAAACCGAACAAAAACGCCTTTCAATTGAACAACAGGAAATCGAGGCACAGAAGGAACAGGAAAAATACCTGGCTGACCTGGAAGCATCAACCGCTAAAGAAATTGAAGAGATTCAGCTACAACGTGAACGTGAAATCGAGGAAATCAAGATTGCCAAAACAGTGTCCATTGAAATGGCCACACAGGATATGGAAGTAGCCCGCGCTCAGTTTGAAAAAAGCTCAGCAGAGGCCTGGATGGCCACTGATAAAATTAAAGCAGATGCCGCACGCCTCACCGAAGAAATCAGCACTGCCCGGGAAAAAGCAGAGGCAGAACGCGTCAAACTGGTCGAAGTCATCCGGGCACAGAAAGAAGCCCAGCGCCAAACTATTATTGCCGAAGCTAATGCGGAAGTAGAGCGCCTCGCAGCAAAAGCAGCAGAAATCCGTTATCAGGTCGAAGCAGCAGGCAAAAGCGCGATTAATGAAGCAGCCAACCTGCTAAATAACAAGCAAATCGATATGCAGGTGAAGATGGAAATCGTGCGCCAGCTACCACAAATCATTAAAGAGACTGTCAAACCGATCGAAAATATTGACGGCATAAAAATTATGCACCTTGATGGTCTTGGTGCAGCCAGTGGCGGGGGCGTTGCTGCCAGTAGCGGCAGCGTTGGCTCACACGGTAGTGATGGTGGTGGCAGTCTCTCTGACCA
>JBMZDK010000477.1:0-1947 GCA_049614265.1 Thiolinea sp. | reverse complement strand
GAAAGCCCGTTATCTGATAGTATGTACTGCATGCTCAGGATGACGGGCTTTTTTTTATGAGAAAAATAAAAGCTTACGCTGCAATAAAAAAAACTGGGTATGAACAAAGAAACGCTCTCTATCCTGCCTCTTCCTTCTCCCCTCGAATAAAACCCCACTGTATGCTTCATGGCTACGGATCATATCGTCTTTGTTCCATCCTTTTGCCCGTAAAGAACGGTGTTTAAAATAGCCTGTCCAAGCTGGTCAAAAATAAAAAGACTTCAAAGTTTGAACTGGCTTAATAAGTGGTATTAAGCCCTTTATTACATTAATCTGTGTGGTTACTCCCCCCCTTTTAGCGGTTGTAACAAACAGGAAATGTAAATGAAAAAACGTTCTGACAATCAACAACCTTTTATGCCGCCGCCGGAATTTGGCCATTCCTTGACGGGTATGAGCCTGAATGTATTAGTAACCGATATGGATCGTGCGGTCTTGTTTGCTCGTGAGGTGTTACAGGCAGAATTCCGTTATGCAGACCCTGATATTGCGATTGCGGTAAAAAATGGCGTTCAGTGGATGATTCATGCTGATCACACTTACGACAAGCACCCGCTATTACCAATTACGCAGGGTGCTAGTCGTCGTGGGGCTGGTTTAGAGATTCGTTTTCATAACGGTGATCCTGATCAGACAGCAAAGGATGCAAATACTGCGGGTTTTATAGTGCTGGACGGGCCCCGTGATCAGCCTGACCATGGATTACGTGAAGTCCATATTGAAGACCAGGATGGTTATGTCTGGGTAGTTGACCAGCCATTATAAAGGATTGAATAAATTTCAAATTTTAGTTTAAAAAGTTGAAATTGTTTTCTTTTGACCTGTAGCTAACAATGAACAGCATTAATCACACAGGAATATTAGTGCATGAATGCTCAGGTCAGACTACATCCCACCATCAATCGTTTGCCAAAAATTAGCAGTCTTCGACTGTCTTTTGAGTTTTTTCCTGCCCGGAATACCAGGATGGAACACAATTTGTGGCGTACGATGGGACAGCTGGAACTGCTAAACCCAGAATTCTTTTCCATGACCTACGGTGCTTTGGGTAGTGCACGTGATCATAGTATTAGCACTGTCGCTACTATGTGTCAGCAACAGCCGGTACCGGTAGCAGCACACCTGACTGCAGCAGGCCATACTCGTGATTACATGCTTGAGTTGGCCGGTCAATTTCATGAGTCAGGTGTACAGCGTATAGTTGCATTACGCGGTGATGCAGATGGTGTACCCGATGGGGTTACCGATGTAGCGGAAATGGTGCAGAGCCTGAAAGCAGTCGCTGATTTTGATATCAGTGTTGCTGCTTATCCCGAAGTTCACCCTAAAGCTGCCAGTGCAGCAGCTGATATGGCACATCTCAAACGTAAACTGGATGCCGGGGCGAGTCGTGCGTTAACCCAATATTTCTTTGAGGCCGATGTGTTCCTGCGTTTTCGTGACGATGCAGTAAAGGCGGGCATCGAGCAGCCTATTGTGCCGGGCATTCTGCCGGTGAATGATCTGGCGAAGGTGGAGTCGTTTAGCGCGCGCTGCGGTGCGAATGTGCCGGACTCATTTAAACAGCACTTTGCGGGTACAGAAGCGGGTAGTATTGAACAACAGCAGGTTGGCATTGAGCAGTCGCTTAAACTGTGTGAAACCCTGATCGCTGAGGGCGTCGATGCGCTGCATTTCTACACGCTTAATCTGCCCAATATGAGTTTTGAGGTGGCACGCCATCTGTGTGGTGAAACCTTCAGTGCATCTATCCAGAAAAAAGCGGCTTAATAATGACAACAATAGAACAAGCGCTACAGCAACGTATTTTGCTGTTGGATGGTGCGATGGGTACCATGATTCAGGATTATAAGCTGACCGAAGGCGACTATCGCGGCGAGCGCTTCGCTGACTGGCCCAGTGATC
>JBMZDK010000476.1:0-1961 GCA_049614265.1 Thiolinea sp. | reverse complement strand
TATTGATTTTTCCAGTACATTGGGCCGTTGTAGTTTTTGGCAAACTTTTCAAAGTTACTCAACGATAAGCTGTCTTCACCTCTTTTAAGGCGTAAAAACCGATCGCCTCGTGACCACTTCAGGTAGCGTGTAAAGGCTTCAAGGTGCTCGGCTTCATTGTGTTTTGCCTTGGTCACGAACTCGTTGATATCGGCATATTTCAGATTCTTCCAGTGGTAGCCCATAATCTGAAACAATCCCCAGGAAGCAGACTCCAATGCTGCCCGTGGGTGAATGATTTGCGCTCTGGCCAGACGGTTATGTTCAGCAATACCACCACGATAACCCCCGGTTTTTGTTGAAAGAATATCTTCATTGCCTGCTTGTAACGGCTTGGGATCAATACCAAAAGCTTCCAGGCGTCGCCAGAAAACATGGCGCTCAAATAGAATGACTGGCTGACCATTCAAGAATCCTTCGCCGCGTGACTCAACTTCGTTTACTGCCTTGATTGCCGCAACTTCAATGTTCAACTGTTGTGCAGCCTGAACCAGGTCTTCCTCGCTGAGAAAACGATTGGCATCTTGTTTAATAATATGTCCGGCCAGCAGCACTAATTTTTGCCAGGTTTTGCTACCGATAATCCCATCAGCAACCAGGCCATTACTTGCCTGGAAGCTGGTGACAACGGCTTCGGTTTGACTGCCAAATTTACCGTCAACTGTCGTCGCAAAACCGAGTGCATTGAGCATCGTCTGCGCCTGTGTTACGGCGTCACTGTTAGTGCTGTGTCGTTTTATGGTTTCAAACATAATAATTCCCCTGTCGATATGATTTGCTTGTTATGATTAGGCGATACGTGTTTCTTCATACTGCTGATGATCAGCGATGTTGTTGTGCTCCAGCGTATTATTGGCAAAGTTTTGTTCCACCATGCCCGGCTCAAAGATATATTGAGCACTCTCATTGAATGCCAGTACGTTACCGGTAGAAATAAAGTCTGTTGTTTTATTCGTACCAATTTTAATCCAGCTTTGTACTTTTTCCGGATTAGTACTGATCACACTGTTTTCTTCAATCCGTGAATTCTGTGCAATACCCAGCGTGATTCCGTGATGGTGATCGGTCATAACTACATTTCCGATAACTTTTGCATCCCGCATCAGGCCATCAAAACAACCAATGCCCTGCATCAAACGAGAATCTTTTTTGTCAGAGTTATTCCAGATGCTGTTATATAAAACTGACACGCCGGTTAAAGTACCCTCGGTTGGTGTCTGAGCGAAAAAATTCCACATCTGAATACCATCCGAGTGAATGCGATCCGAACCGGAATCACGTGAATAACTGATGTGATTATTTGCCAACGTGACGTAATCAGCTAGTGCACGCATGCCATCACCATAGAAATGACTAACATTATTGCCAATCGCTTTACCATGCTGGCATCTGACTTCAATACCATTTCTGATATTAAAAACATCGTTATAGCGCGCAAAGCAGGAATAACCACTTAGCTGAATCCCGTTTCGCGCCAGCTTTTTCCAGGTGTCAGGTGACCAATTATTACTGTTTTCAACGGAACAAACGCGGACGCCTTCAATCGAACAGTTATTGCCATCAATTAGTACGATAGGCTGGTAGGGATTTGCATTGGCTTCTCTGGTTGTTCCTGAGATTTGCATGCGCCCTAAACCTGAAATTTTCAGGTTGTTGCACTGATAGCTGGTAAGTTTATACGCCTTAACGGTCTCATTCTTTGCAGGTAATACCTGAATGGAATTGACGACATTACCAAGATGGAAAAAGGTGATGCTGGCGAATTTGCCGCTGAGATAAATAGTTACATTGTTATTGGTATCAATATGATTCTTGTTTAACAACAGGTGCTGGCCAGTACCATGGAAAGTGTAAGTCGTTATCATTTTATATGCTCCTTGATGAATGATTGCTTGGCTTGCCTATTTATAAGAGCAAAAAAT
>JBMZDK010000475.1:0-1968 GCA_049614265.1 Thiolinea sp. | reverse complement strand
GAAGAGATGGAATGGTTTTTATTGATATAAGCAGCGCACGGCCCGGTTAGTGCTTTCAGGTATGCAATCCAATACTGCTGAAGAATTGCAGCAAACAATACCTGATAACTGATGCGTGCTTATTTAAGTAATCACTACTGAGGTGTTCTTTTTCCGAAAGCTGGCATTAGTATATTGTATGCCTGATGAGCATTCAATTCTGCGCAGGATGATGGTTTGGGGTGCCGGAGTTACACCGGAGCAGATAGTTATTCCTGTCAGAATGCAAAGTGCCTGCTGTGACAACGTCAGCGTTTAGTGTAGTCTTGCAGCTCCAATTGTTGCTAGGTAGTGCGACAACAGTTTTCAGATGTTCAGGCCCCGTCAGCTATATGGACAGCGGGTATAAATTCCTGAAGTCGGTTGCGCGCCTACTCACAGGTCAGCTCATGCTTATCCATATTTTACATATTATTGCGCCGGTCTTTCTGGTGATTGCTGCTGGCTATCTGGCAGTAAAAAACCAGTTATTCACTGATCAGGTCGTTGATGGCCTGATGCGTTTTGCCATCTTGATTGCCGTTCCGTGTTTGTTATTCCGGGCGATTGCTACCATGGATTTGGGGACAGCATTTGACTGGCGTTTGTTGCTGGCTTTTTACGGCGCAGCAGCGCTGTGCTTTACCCTGACTGCATTGCTGGCCCGCAGGTTTTTCAAGCGTCAGCCCGGTGAATCGGTGGCAGTAGGTTTTACCGCGTTATTCTCCAATCTTGTCTTGCTGGGTCTGCCGATTTCCACGCGTGCCTGGGGCGAAGATCAGATTGCACCGCTCTATGCACTGGTGTCGTTACATGCACCATTTTGTTATCTGGTGGGTATTACGACAATGGAGTGGCTTCGTTCCGATGGGCGTTCCTGGCCTGAGACAGTCGGGGTGGTGGTAAAAGCAATGTTCCGTAATAGTTTGATGATTGGTATTGGACTCGGTTTTCTGGTGAATTTTAGCGGCCTGGCGGTACCCAAAATTATCGGTGATGGTATTGACCTGCTGGCTCGTGCCGGATTGCCCGTGGCGTTGTTTGCGCTTGGTGGTGTGTTGTCACGTTATCGCTTATCAGAACAGCTGGCTGAGGCAGGCATGGTGTCAGTCGTGTCTTTGTTGGGCCATCCGTTGTTGGTGTTATTGTTTTGCACACTATTAGGCGTTGAACCGGCGTTAACTGCAATGCTGGTGTTAATGGCTGCGATGCCATCGGGATTGAATGGCTATTTGTTTGCAAATCTCTATCAGCGCGGGCAGGGCACAGCGGCCAGCGTGGTGTTATTGGCGACTTTATTGTCGGTGTTAAGTTTGAGTGTCTGGTTGTGGTGGCTGGTTTAAATCGCCACCGCTTCGCGGTGTAACAGAGATTCAGTGAACAGCAAATCAGTGGTCGGAAATGGGGGGCGACAAACTAACAACTCGAAAACCCTGATCGTAGTACCGGTAGAGCGGACGATTGAAGAGGCGATAGGCAGAACGGCAAACCTCAGAATTGAAGAGCCAGGAGCCGCCGCGCAAAACGCGAACATCATCTGATCGGTCGGGAGTAATGATTTCAGGTTCATCGTGTTTGTTGAGACACCATTCCCAAACGTTGCCTGACATATCGTTCACCTTAGAGGGTGAAATGCCTTGAGGGTAAATCCCGACAGCTGAAGTAGACTGTAAGTAATATTCTCCTTCCTTTTTCCAAGTTTCATCGATATTGGCAAAACCACTTTCATACTCATCTCCCCACGGATAATTCAGGCCATCTGTTCCCCGTGCCGCCTTTTCCCATTGTTGCTCCGTTGGTAATAAGATTTTCTGCCCGGTTTTGGATGATAGCCAGCGACAAAAAGCGATAGCGTCATACCAGCTTACGGTGTCAACCGGGCGATTGCCCTCATCCCATCGGTGGTTAGGCTTTTCATCAGGTTTTTCAATATCTGTCCACCACTCATCG
>JBMZDK010000474.1:0-2032 GCA_049614265.1 Thiolinea sp. | reverse complement strand
TATGACACATGTTTGAGTTCATTACCGAATACCTGATGGATCTCCCGGAGGTCATTCAGGCGTTGATCGTGTTTGGCACCATGATCCTGATGATCATTCTGGGTGTGCCAATTCCGGTGGCAGTGATTATTGGTACTGCTGTCGGCTACTGGTTTCTGGATTTTCCTTTTGTTCAGATTGCCTTATCGATGTACACGGGGATCGAACCGTTTCCACTAATTACCGTGCCGCTCTTTGTCCTCGCAGGCTCCCTGATGGAACAGGGTGGTATGGCGCGGCGTATTGTGAATGTAGCGGAGTCACTGGTCGGCAACTACACAGGAAGCCTTGGTTTAGTGGCTATCTTAGGCTGTACCTTCTTTGCAGCGCTTTCCGGTTCCGGGCCAGCCACCACAGCAGCGATTGGCGCGGTTATGATCCCGTCAATGATGAAACAGAATTACAGCCCGGCCTATGGTGGGGCACTGGTAGCTGCGGGTGGTGCCTTAGGTAGCCTAATACCCATACGCGCCAACTTAAGGGACTAACAGTCTGAAAGATTTGGAAAAATCAGGTTGTGGCTACAGCATGAGTAGCTTTTACCGACCAAAGTGAAAGTCTCATGCCACAGCCACAATCCCTTGATAACTGCTTTGAAACCTTTGTGCAAGCTTTACCCGCTGATTATGTGGCGCAGGCTTATGAATTTAAGGCATTCGAACGCGCCCGCAAGGTCAAAAGTCCACAGCAGCTGTTGCAATTAGTCATGCTTTACTGCGGCCTGGACTTATCGCTGCGTAGTTGTGCCGGTGAATTAGCTCATCATCAGGGCTATATCAGCGATACGAGCGTAAAAAAAGACTGGCGGCCTGTGTTCCCTGGGTGAAATCATTACTCAGTGGTGTGTTTGGTCTGGATAAAGTGGTTAATAGCGGTTCGCTGCGTTTCATTGTCATTGATGGCTCCACTGTTCAAGAGCCGGGTGCTACGGAAACGACCTATCGTCTTCATATTGCGATAGACCTGATTAATCTGAGTGTACGGCAGGTTGAGGTGACAACGGATAAGGTCGGCGAGAATCTGAATCACTATCAGTTGGATGCAGGCGACGTGGTGCTGATCGACCGGGGCTATAATCAGCCAAAGACGCTGGTGCCCTTTCTTGATCGGGGCGGTGATGTGGTACTACGCTACAATGCTCATAGTATGAACGTCTATGAGATAGATACGGAAGCAGAAGCCGAAGCGGGCAAAGAGCCGATGGTTAAAGTTGACTGGGAAAGCCGTTTGCTAACGCTTAACGGCCAGCCCGGTTATGTTTCAGTTTATCTATGTCACGGTGGGCAACGTATTCCGGTGTTTTTACATGCGATGCCATTGCCACCCGCTAAGGCGGCGGAGGCACGCCGCCAGGCCAGAGCACGCGCCAAAAAGAAGGGGCGTCAGGCCAGCGAGAAGGCACTCTATCTGAGCGAGTGGGTGTTGGTGCTGACTTCGCTGCCGCCGGAATTATTGGATACAGAAGCTGTATCCGCCCTATATCGTGTTCGCTGGCAGGTGGAAATTGTCATCAAACGATTGAAGAGTATTTTGCAGGTTGATGAATTACGGGCACATAAAGGCACGCAGCTGGCAGAGTTGTATCTGCATGGTAAGTTGCTCTATGCGTCAGTGACTGCAAAGATTGCACAGCAGCGCTGGCCAGAGGCTGTCAGAAAAATGGATGCCCCACGCAAAATCACAGACTGGCGTTTATGGGTCTCTATCGCAGAGGAGTTGAAAGCTGGATTTAAAACCTGCTTTGCGCGCAGAACGCCGTTTGCTAACGATTTTTTGAAGAGTGTGGCTGAGCGACCGCGCCAGCGGAAATTACAATCACTGCCCGATGCTGCGCATACGCTGATTGAAAAATGTCGAAAACCGGGGCTTAGTCATGTGTAATCAATGGCTTGTGTGCTTAAGTTGGCGCGTATGGGCTTCAACCCTCCCAAAAGATGACAGTGAAATTATTTGATGTTAGATTATCGATTGAGTGATTCAGAATTAACGGCTT
>JBMZDK010000473.1:0-2048 GCA_049614265.1 Thiolinea sp. | reverse complement strand
CTTGGGTACATTGCGTTTGGCTGGGTAACACAGGGACAGTTATTAAGTCTGCCTATGTTGGCGCTGGGGATTTTTGTTATGTGGTGGTCTTATAAGAAAGCTGCCTGAATGCTCAGTTATTTTATAGCCCGGCGCATCGGAGTGATGGCGAAGTTAAAAAGCTTATTCGCTCCGCAGGGCATAATCCAGAGGTAAAGCTGTCGTATTTTTCAGCTTTTCCATGGCAAAATACGAACTGACATTATAGATATCAATCTGTTCAATCATCTTTCGGTACACTGCGTCATACGCTTCAATTGAAGGCACCACTACCTTCAGCGTGTAATCAACATCGCCACTCATCCGGTAAAACTCAACTATTTCCGGAATACTGTCCACCACGCCGGCAAACTTCTGCAGCCATTCTGCCGAATGCTGATTAGTGCGGATGTTCACAAACACCGTCACTCCAAGATTTAGTTTGTCTGCATCCAGCAACGCTACCCGTTTACGAATAATACCGGCTTCCTGCAACTTCTGTATCCGTCGCCAACAGGGGTTTTTTGTCAGATTTACCCGTTCAGCCAACTCAGCCAGTGAAAGATCAGCATCCTCCTGTAAACAGGCCAGGATACGTCGGTCGTAATTATCAAACATTATTCTAAGTCCAAAAGGATTTTAAGAATATTGTCCCACAAATGACGGATCAACCACAGATTTTAGAAACTCATTCGCCCGTATTCACCTTAAAATATCAGCCTTCAAATCGTATAAAATACAAAGGACGCACTCATGCTGGCGAAATTCACCACCCATCCTGCTTCTGTCAATGAAAGCTATCTGCAACATATGCAATCAGCGTTATTATTTAGCCTGACCTTTTTCACCGGTGGTATTATTGCCCTGATCCATGCTTTCTTCCCTTTCCTGTTTGAAAAAACCGGCAGTGAACTAATTACCCGCTTACATCAAAAAATGGTTAGCCAACGCATGAAATAGCATGCTAAAAAGATGAGCTAAAAGACGATATACAATCGTGATTAGGTAGCACTCTCCTACGTAACTCAGTAAAACCGGATGCTGCTGAAAACTATTATTATGTTCGCAGTGTGTAAACTTTAAAGGAAAACAATGCCTGTTATCTTTGGTTATGGTTCATTGATCAATCCGCGCAGTGCAGAGAAAACGCTGGGACGTTCACTGTGTCGCCATCAAATGGGATGTGCCACTCTGCCCGGTTACCTGCGCAGCTGGACAGCCCCCGATTGTGTCAAACTTCAATCCAGTGACAATCAGATTCACCCCTGTGATGCCTTGTTTCTTGACCTGACTGCTCACGAAACCAGATCCTGCGGTGGTATTGCCATTGAAGTCTGTGAACGTGAATTACGCATGCTGGATATCCGGGAACAAGGTTATGAACGCTCCCTGGTGGAACTACGTTGCAGCGAAGGAAAAACAATACCGGCTTACGCCTATATGATTCCTGAGGCAGAGAAATTTCATCACGGTGTAATTCTAGCGCGCTATAAGCAGATGATTGATGAGGCGCTGCGGGACTATCCCGGCAGTTTCGCCCAGCGTTTCTGGCAGGATACTTTGCCTTCAGAAAACCCGGTGATTGAAGGTGAATATATTTTTATGCATAAAGCACAGAATAAGGCAGCCGGGCGTAGTTTACGCCAAGATTGATCTGCTACAGCTTATATACTGGAAAAGGACTGCTGTGAACGACTGCTTAATACTACAATCAACATAATAAGCCCCGCCCCAACAATGTTAGTCACCCAATGTAACGGCCAAAATGTCCCCACGATACCTGCTAGCAAAATCGGCACGTACCAAAGCCTCAGCGGCCCCTCAGCATAATACTGAACCAGTGCATTAATCGCATAAATCCCAAATAGCGCAAAGAAGCCAAGCTGAATAACCTCAAACCAATTTCCGCTAATTAACGGCGTATACGCAAACATCAGCGGCACAATGTACAGCCCCTTCGCAATCTTCCACGCCTGAAAGCCCGTTGCCATTGGCGGCGCTTTCGCAATCCCGGCGGCGGTAAACGCAGC
>JBMZDK010000472.1:0-2058 GCA_049614265.1 Thiolinea sp. | reverse complement strand
GCAGCACTACCATCTTTGTACTCGGCATTGCGGTTGGCATAATTCACACCGATACAGGCGATTTTCTCCGGTGAGCCAATCGGCGCTAACAGGTGTACATCACTCAACTTTACCTCACTGCTCTGCTCGCTAAGGTCAAGCTGAGACAGTTTATCTTCTTCAATAGCCGCCTTAAGACTGGGTGCGATATGGCTTAAATTAATAACAGTGTCATCATCCTGCACGGCTCCCCAGGTGGTTTGCTCATCGTATTCATAGCTGATCAGGCGCATAGTTGGTTTCCGGTGGTGAGGCTAAAAAGAACAGATTAAACTTAACCCGTTAACTTGTAAAGTAGAGCTGGGTTCGCCTAATTGCTATCATATAGTTAACCTGTTATGTTATTCGCAAGCCCGCATGCAAAAGTTATCAGGTGCTTTTACGCCTGCATCCTTCTCTACAGCTGGAGTAGGCATCTGAAAGCTTCTGCCATGCTATTAATTATTAAGCCGGAGCATCAAAGCATGTCAGACTTCGAAAATAACCAGCAACTTGCCAGTAAATACCTGCAGCGTTTTAAAAATAATGTCACCGGCCATTTCATTAATGGTGAAATGATTGTACCGGAAGGTGCCAAAACGTTTAGTAACCCAACTCCCATCGATAATACCAGTCTGGGCGAGGTGGTTGCCGGTACTGAGGCGGATGTTGATCGTGCCTGTGAGGCTGCGGAAGCAGCGTTTGAAGAATGGCGCGATGTTCCCGGTGCGGAGCGGAAAAAGATTCTGACCCGTTTCGCTGATAAGTTAGTGGAGCATGCTGAAGAGATTGCGCTGGTTGAAAGTGTGGACTGTGGCCAGACGATTCGGTTTATGAAACAGGCTGCTGTGCGCGGCGCGGCTAATTTCCGCTTTTTTGCTGATAAAGCGCCGGAGGCCCGTGATGGTTTAGCACTGCATCAGGTAGAACACAGTAATTTTACCGTACGTTCACCGATTGGCCCGGTTGGAGTCATTACGCCGTGGAATACACCGTTTATGCTGTCGACCTGGAAGATAGCGCCTGCATTAGCGGCAGGTTGTACAGTCGTGCATAAACCTGCTGAGCTTAGCCCACTCACGGCAGCCATTCTGGCAGAGGTCAGCCTCGAAGCCGGTTTGCCTAAGGGTGTGTGGAATATGGTGAATGGCTTTGGTGAAACAGCTGGTAAACGTGTCAGTGAACACGATGCAATTAAGGCAGTGTCTTTTGTCGGCGAAACTGTCACTGGCACCCATATCATGCGCCAGGCCTCACCAACCCTGAAACGTATTCACCTTGAGCTGGGTGGGAAAAATCCGGTGATTGTGTTTGATGATGCGGATTTTGAACGCGCACTGGATGCTGTAGTATTCATGATTTACAGCCTGAATGGTCAGCGTTGTACCTCCAGTAGCCGTTTGCTAATTCAGTCCGGTATTCGTGATCGTTTTATCGCAGCATTGGAAAAACGTGTGGAAAATCTGCGGGTAGGGCATCCGCTTGATCCAAAAACTGACGTCGGGCCATTGATTCACCCCGAGCACTTTTCGAAAGTCATGAGCTATATGGAAGCCGCGACTTCTGAGGGGGCAACGATTGCGGTGGGTGGTTCGCGGCGTGAGGATCTTGGGGACGGTAATTACATTGCACCGACCTTATTCACCGGGGCGAATAACAATATGAAGATTTCCCGCGAGGAGATTTTTGGCCCGGTGTTGACGGTGATTGGCTTTGATACCGAAGAGGAAGCGATCCAGCTGGCAAACGACACGTCCTATGGTTTGGCTGGCTATATTTGGACGAATGATCAGGGCCGTGCCATGCGTCTGGCGCATAAAGTCGAAGCCGGTATGTTATGGATTAACTCGGAAAACAACCGCAACCTGCCTTCACCTTTTGGTGGCATTAAAATGAGTGGTATCGGACGCGATGGTGGCGACTATAGTTTTGACTTCTATATGGAGACCAAAAATGTTTGTATGGCTTATGGCACCCACCGTGTGCCGGTGATGGGGCGTTAACATGAGTTTGTACTATACCCAGAAGCTGCTTTATAAC
>JBMZDK010000471.1:0-2078 GCA_049614265.1 Thiolinea sp. | reverse complement strand
TAATGGCTGAGGCGGGTTATGCCGATGGCTTTAGCTTTGGTTTGCAGTGTCCGAATGATCGTTATATCAACGATGAAGCGATTTGTAAGGCGGCGGCGTCTATGCTGGCGAAGGTTGGCCTGAATGCGAAACTGACCAGTATGCCGGTGCGGAATTACTGGCCGGAACTGCGGGCGGATAAGTTTGATATGTACCTGTTGGGTTGGTCACCGGGCACGTTTGATGCTGAGCATCCGATTCGTTTCCTGGCGTCTACGCCGAATAAGGAAAAGAAGTTGGGTAGCTGGAATTTTGGTGATTACTCGAATGCCAAAGTGGATGAGCTGCTGCCGATGATTCAGACTGAGCTGGATGATGCGAAGCGTCAGGCGATGATTGATGAAGTGGCGGGGATTTTGCAGGATGAAGTGGCGTATGTGCCGATGTATGTGCAGCCGTTGATCTGGGCGTCTAAGGATAATATTAAGTTGACGCAGCGGACGGATAATTTCTTTATCTTGCGGTGGAATAGGGTTGGAATTTCATCCTGTCGAGACTGTAAATAGAACTGTGTATCTGCCTTAACGTTAACTTGTTAAGGTAGATACGATGAACAAGAAACAACTATCCTCGTTAGCCCGAGAAGCGGCCAAAAGCCTGAAAACTGAAGTAGACATAGAAACGTTTACTAAAGAACTACGTGAGTCATTTTATGAAGCGGCTCTCAATGCTGAGCTAGATGATCATCTGGGGTACGAGCGCCATCATAGCAGCCCTGGTGCTAATAGCCGCAACGGCAGCACTCGTAAAACGCTTAGCTCAGACCTTGGGCCTTTGGAAATCAATACACCGCGTGATCGTTTGGGTGAGTTTTCGCCGGAAATCATTAAAAAACGTCAAACCCGCACACCCTCAATGGACAATAAAATCCTGAGTTTTTATGCGAAAGGCATGAGTACTCGTGAAGTGACTGAGACGTTGGAAGAACTGTACGATACCGCTATTTCTCCCACCTTAGTCTCTCGGGTGACTAACAGTGTGTTAGAGCAGGTAGTTGAGTGGCAATCCCGTCCATTGGATGCTATTTATCCTATTGTCTATTTGGACTGTATTGTATTAAAAATCCGTCAGGATCGTCAGGTAATCAACAAGGCTGTTTATCTTGCTTTGGGTGTAAATCTTGAGGGCCAGAAAGAATTATTGGGTTTGTGGCTTTCAGAGAATGAAGGTGCCAAGTTCTGGTTAGGTGTCATGACTGAACTACAAAACCGGGGCGTAAAAGATATCTTGATCGCCTGTGTCGATGGTCTGAAAGGCTTTCCTGACGCCATTCAGGCAGTCTATCCGCAAACAAAAATTCAGTTGTGTATTGTTCACATGGTACGTAATTCAGTGAAGTTTGTGCCCTGGAAGGACTATCGCATAGTGACAGCTGATCTGAAGCAGATTTATCAGGCTGCTACTGAGGAAGAAGCCTTACTGGCTCTGGATCGGTTTGAAGAACGCTGGCAAGACAAATACCCGCAAATTAGCCGGTCGTGGCGGGCTAACTGGGATAATCTGAACACATTGTTTGCTTATCCGTCTGATATTCGCAAAGCGATCTATACCACTAATGCGATTGAATCGGTGAACAGCGTTATTCGCAAAGCGGTTAAGAAGAGAAAGGTTTTTCCTAACGATGATTCGGCAAAGAAGGTGATTTATCTGGCTATCCAGGATGCCTCAAAAAAATGGACAATGCCGATTCGAGATTGGAAGTCGGCACTGAACCGGTTTATGATTGAATTTGAAGAGCGATTGCAGGGATACCTGTAATCAGTAAATGGCAGATACACACTTAGATTTACAGGCTCCCCTTTAAAGGGGGAACAAGGGGGATTTAAATCTTCTAACGTTCTCACAGGGAAGCAGCGTACCTGATTTCATAAAGGCTTATCAATCGATACACTAGGCTCAGTAAACCACTTCGGCCCCTCCTCACCAATATAAGCATGATCCTCCAGCCGCACCCCAAATTCGCCATAGCTACAGATCATCGGCTCAATCGAGAAGCACATGCCCGGAGCTAGCGCTAAATCATTGCCGCGCACGATATA
>JBMZDK010000470.1:0-2080 GCA_049614265.1 Thiolinea sp. | reverse complement strand
ATGCAGCATGGGCAGCAGATTGAGAATTCCTTGCAGATTGTTAACCCGTTTGCTGATGTTTAACTCCTGGAAACTGCACCAAATGTTAAACCGTACCTACCTGAATCAGTCAGAATACAGAATTCAGCAAGCAGCCAGCCATTCATCCCGCTCAACCCGATACAAACAATGCCGCTCCAGCCAATGCCCCTCCGGCAAATCAGGATGATCAAAATCCTCCCCCGTGTTCACCATCCCAATCTTCTCCATCACCCGCCGCGAAGCCCGATTTGGTAAAGCCGTAAACGCATAAACCGCCCCCAGCTCCAATGTAGTAAACGCATACCTCAACGCTGCCCGCGCAGCCTCCGGCGCATATCCCTTACCCCAAAACTCAGCACTCAACCGCCAGCCAATCTCAACCAGCGGTGCATTAGGAATCCCACTATCCCCATCCTTATGATGCAAACCGGTAAAACCAATAAACTGCCCCGTCTCTTTTAACCGCAGCGCCCAGAATCCATAACCCTGTTCCACGATCAGATTGTGAATACGTCGCGCCAGCGCATCACTCTCCGCCGCTGACAACGGCGCAAGAAAATACCGCATCACCTCCGGATCAGCATTCAGCTGCGCAAATGGTGCGAAATCAGCTTCACACCACTGATCCAAAACCAACCGTTCCGTTTCAAGCATCACTCACCCCACAAAGCCGAAAATACCCCTGAAATTTAGCCTGTTTCCCCCTAATGCACACGAAAAAGCTTCGCCACTCAAGCAGGGAAATCTTTGATTTCCACAGTAAACCCAACCAACCGGTGACGCCACCCGCTTCCGGCGTTAGAATGCTTGCATCATTTGCTCAAGCGGCAACAACACAGCTAACAGATACGTCAGGAGATTCTCATGCCCGAATACCGCTCAAAAACCTCAACCGGCGGCCGCAATATGGCCGGTGCCCGCGCCCTGTGGCGTGCGACCGGGATGAAAGACGATGATTTCAGCAAGCCAATCATCGCGATTTCCAATTCCTTCACCCAGTTCGTACCGGGCCATGTCCACCTGAAAGACCTCGGTCAGATGGTGGCGCGTGAAATCGAAGCACATGGCGGTGTGGCAAAAGAATTCAACACTATTGCGGTAGATGACGGTATCGCTATGGGCCACGGCGGTATGCTGTACTCGCTGCCCTCGCGTGAAGTTATCGCCGACGCAGTGGAATATATGGTGAACGCACACTGTGCTGATGCACTGGTGTGTATCTCCAACTGCGACAAAATCACCCCCGGCATGCTGAACGCGGCGATGCGCCTCAATATCCCAACGGTCTTCGTTTCCGGCGGGCCAATGGAGTCGGGCAAAGCAGTCATCAAAGGCCAGGTAATCAAACTGGATTTGGTTGATGCGATGGTATCGGCGGCGAATCCGAATGAATCTGATGAAGACGTGAATCAAATCGAGCGTTCTGCCTGTCCAACCTGTGGTTCCTGTTCCGGGATGTTTACCGCGAACTCGATGAACTGCCTGACTGAAGCGCTGGGCCTGAGTTTACCGGGTAATGGCTCGCTGCTGGCGACGCACGCGGATCGCAAGGAATTATTCCTGCAGGCGGGACGTACAGCGGTTGAACTGGCGAAGCGTTACTACGAAGAAGACGACGAGTCAGTATTGCCGCGCTCGATTGCGAATAAACGTGCATTCAGCAATGCGATGTGCCTTGATATTGCGATGGGTGGTTCGACCAATACGATATTGCACTTACTGGCCGCAGCGCAGGAAGGCGAGGTTGATTTTGACCTGGCTGATATTGACGCGCTGAGCCGAAGAGTGCCCAACCTGAGTAAGGTAGCGCCCGCTACCCAGCTGTATCACATGGAAGACGTGCATCGTGCCGGTGGCGTGATGGGTATTTTGGGTGAGCTGGAGCGCGCCGGATTGATTGATCGTGAGTGCGGCACGGTGCACAGTGAAAACATGGGCGCTGCGTTGGATAAGTGGGACATTATGCGTGACCCGGATGAGGCGGTGCATAAATTCTACAGCGCTGCACCGGGCAATGTGCCAACCCAACAAGCCTTCTCACAGGACAAGCGCTGGGAAC
>JBMZDK010000469.1:0-2096 GCA_049614265.1 Thiolinea sp. | reverse complement strand
CGTAAAAGGAAGAACGGCTTACACCTGAGAGTTTGATTGCTTCTGAAATACTTACCTTTGCCATAAATCCAAGCCTGTACAAGAGGAGATAACTTGGATAGTCCAAGCCTGGACAGTGCGGTGTTTTTCAAGATAGTTGTCACTATTAGGTTAATATTTAAGCTGCTTTTTCCACTGCAATATTTTCAGGTTTATCCGGGTTCAGCATCACCGGCCCGACTGGTTTACAATTTCTGATGTTACCAGACCAGCGCAGCGGATTGTTCTGTTTTGCGGCTTCTAATACTTGCCTTCGGTTTTCCAGAATCGCGGTATCTAAACCCTCATGACGCTCAGCCGGTGAGACAAAATTAATCTTGCTGTGCTTGTGGGCATGGTTATACCAGTCTACAAACTGTTGTACCCATTCTCTGGCTTCTTCCAGGCTGCTGAAGCCCTTTTCCGGCCAGCGATCCACATACTTCAATGTCTTAAATAACGCTTCAGAAAACGGATTATCATTGCTGACACGGGGTCGACTATAAGAGCTAACAACACCCAGCTCTTCCATCTTTGCCCGGAAGGTCAACGACTTCATTGGTGCACCATTGTCTGAATGCAGTACAAGCGGTTCCTGAAAGCATTGTTCCTTAAGCATGCAACGCTGTAGCAGCTGAGCCGCTTGTTTACCACACTCAGATTCATAGACCTCATAGCCCACAATCTTGCGGCTGAATATATCTTCAAACAGGTACAGATAGTAGTACAAGCCTTTGGTTTGAGTCGGCAAGTAGGTAATGTCCCATGACCAACATTCATTGGCTTTTGTGGCGGTATAACTGGTCGGTTTATGCCGCTTTGTTGGCGGTTGCGCACGGCCCCGGTGATTCACCTGGCCCATGACTTTCAGTATGCGGTAATAGCTCGATTCAGAGGCATGATAAATGCCCTGATCTAACAGCATAGGCACAATCTGTGTCGGTGGCAGACTGGCATATTCCGGTTGATGACACACCGTCAAAATGGCTTCACATTCTTCCGGCGTCAGCTTATTGGCAGGCGCAGGACGGGGACATACAGGGCGTTGATCTTCCTGCACTTTTCCATTCTTCAACCAACGACGATAAGTACGTAGGCTAATGCCTGCTTCTTCACAGACAGGGGGCAAACGCGCACCGCTGTCACACGCTTCCTGAATTAATTCAACTAATTGTTTGCGCTCACTGGCCGGGGTCAATTGACCTCGCTGTCTTCTCCCAGGAGCGCATGGAGCTTTTTTCGCAGCACCAGTAACGCAGTGGTTTCGGCCAGAGCCTTTTCTTTAACGCGCAAATCACGTTTCAGCGCTTTGATTTCATCGCGGTCTGATTGAGACTGACGCGCTAACGCTTTCTCTTGTTCACGGCTGCTTTCAAAGCCGGAAAGACAGTCGGTTTTCCAGCGTTTAATCTGTTCGGCATAAAGGCCTTTTTCACGGCAATATTGACCGAGTTCGGCTTCTGATAAAGTAGCAGTTTCTATAATTACCGCTAACTTAGCTTCGCCTGACCAATGTTCACTTCCTGAGGCTTTTCCGGGCACGGGTAATCCTGATTGTTTGGCTTGATGACGCCAATTATAAAGCGTTTGTGAGGAAATGCCTTCTTCAAGCGCAACGGCTGCCACGCTCATGTTGTGAGGGGGAAGCAGTTTTTTCAGAACGGATTCTTTACGCTCCGTGGAATAATGTGCCATTGTTATCTCCGGTTGTCCGCCCAATTTGATTAAAATTTAGGGATGACAACTATCCTGACACATAGGGTTGCTGTGAGAGTAAGAAACGAAAACTCGTTTAGCACGTCTGGGTGATTGATTTAAAAGAGCTTCAAACCTTCTGATCAAAACGGTTTGCACAGCGCCCTGATGGTTGTATGTTTCGATGCGAATGCTATCACCGCTAGCTTTATCACTTAATGTGCTGTGTTTCACAAAGTGTTCGCCATCTATAGACACTTCCAGTTCTTGATACCACTCATCCACGGGTAACTCTAAAACAGTTGCCCAGTCTTTATTTTGATTGGAACGACCTTGCTTATAGTGAGGTAGTGGCTCGACTTTGCTTTGGATAGCAATTTTTC
>JBMZDK010000468.1:0-2130 GCA_049614265.1 Thiolinea sp. | reverse complement strand
TGATGCACTATATTGGCGTGCTGTCCATTGTTCATTTCACCGCGAAACGCCTTGGTCTTAAGGCTTATGACAAAGAAGATATTCCGCGTTTTCTGCGGGTCTGGCGGGATGGCTGGTTTACCATTATTCCGCTGATTGCACTGCTGATTGTACTGTTTTCGGGTTATTCACCCAATATGGCAGCGTTTATGGGCTTATGCCTGTGTATCGTGGTGGGATTCTGTTCCTTCCGTAAGCCATTGACTCTGATTGCTCCCTTTGCTCTGTTGGGATTTATTTTCTGGAAAGCATCGCCGCTGAGTGGTGAAGGCTTTTCGCCGACGATGGCCGGAATCATGGCTGCGCTGGTGATTCTTGCCTTGATCCATCGGGGTGAACGTAAAGGTTTCCGTGAGCTATTCGATAGCTTCCATGTTGGTGTGCAATATGCGCTGGCAGTCGGCGCAGCGTCGGCGGCGGTGGGTATTGTCGTCGGTGTCATTAATACTACCGGTATTGGTTTCCGTTTAGGTTTTATGGTGACAGCAGGCGCAGCAGATATGGCCGAGAGCCTACACGGTGTATTGGGTTGGATACCGTTTGAAGCCTTTGCGCAGGAGTCCATTCAACAGTTTCTGTCACTGGTACTGATTGCCATCGCCTGTATTCTGATGGGGGCGGGATTACCCACGACTGCGCTGTATATTATGCTGGTGGCCGTGGCGCAGCCCGCTCTGTCACAATTGGGTGTGCCGGTGTTAGCGACGCATATGTTTGTCCTGTATTACGGTGTGATTTCTGAGATCACGCCGCCGGTTTGTGCCTCGGCTTATGCGGCAGCGGGTATCGCCGGGGCCAATCCATTCCGCACCGGGATTTCGGCCTTTACCCTTGGCATCGGCAAATTAATGGTGCCAATGGTGTTTGTGTATGCGCCAACGATGTTGATTGTAATTCCGGAGCATTACACCCTGCTGTCGTTCCTGCAGGTCTCAATAACCTGCGCGCTCGGCGTGTTTGCGATTGCCACGGTTGTATCCGGTTATTACCTGATGCGTCTGAGTGGTTTATGGCGGGTGATTATGTTGATTGGCGGGATTTTACTGGTCGCACCGAGTACGGAAAGTGACCTTGCCTCATTACTGTTCATTGTGCCCGTGATTCTGAGTCAGCTGGCTGCGCAAAAGCGTGTGGCAGTCGCGGCATAATGTCGTCGGCCCCACATACTGACCGAAAAGCCGTTACCATTGTTGGTGGTGGTACCGTCGGTATCTGTTGTGCCTTGTCGCTGGTACAACGGGATATTCCAACGCGCTTAATTGATCGTGCAGCACCGGGGCAGGCCACTTCCTATGGCAATGCCGGGGTTATTTCACCCTGGTCATTCATTCCGATGGCACTACCGGGTATTTGGAAAAAAGCACCGGGTATGATGCTGAGTGCTGATCGTCCTTTAGCTGTCAGACCTGAATTCTGGCCGCGCATGCTGGGTTGGGGCAGCAAATTTATTGCGCATTCCGCTGAGTCAACCGTGCGTCATGTGGCAGATGCGATGGCGTATCTGTGTTCACCTTCAGTTGGGTTGTTTCGTCAGCATTTACAGGGCACAGGCCATGAGAATCTGTTGGTGGACAGCTGGTATGTGCATGCCTTTCGTAATGCTTCTAAACCGACTTTAGATGCACTGGATTACCGTATTCGACTGGAAAAAGGCGGTGAGCTGGAACTGATTACTGCCGATGAGTTACGCCAGTTAGAACCAGCACTATCCGATGACTTTAAAGCGGCTGTCCTGATCAAAGGTCAGGCCCGTGCGTTATCACCGGGGAAAATGGCAGAAGTGCTGACGCAGAAAGCACAAACGCTGGGTGTGGAATTTATTAACCTTGAAGTTAAGGCGATACAACGTGAGCAGCAAGGTTGGGTAATTCGGGGAGAAACAGGAGATCTGCAAGCGGAAAAAATCATTCTTGCCGCTGGTATCTGGTCAAAACAGCTGTTGGAGCCTTTGGGCATCAAGTTGCCGCTGGTGGCAGAGCGCGGTTACCACATGGAGTTTGCTAATTCCGGCGTAGTGCTGAATAACTCGATCATGGATGTTGAAGCTAAAATTGTTGCCAGCTCGATGCGTGATGGCATGCGGCTGGCCGG
>JBMZDK010000467.1:0-2132 GCA_049614265.1 Thiolinea sp. | reverse complement strand
GTTTGTGAATCCATCGTATGAATTAATGGTGTTGGCGCACGATCATACTCATCCACCAGAACATTGCGCTGTGCATAGTTATGGGGAATATCAGTCTCAGTCACTGTTTTAGCCACCACCAGCATTTCATGCTTAGTATCCGGATCATTACCTACATATGTCGGATACATGAAATGGATATCGTCCTCCTGACTGATTTTCGCAAGGTCACCAGTTTCAAGATCAAGCCGATAAATACCCAAGTGCGTGTCTCCAACACTTGTACGCGCCATTGAGACATATAGGCTCCGGCCATTAGGAGCAACATCAAAACTGTGGATACGAATTTTTTCCACATCGTCACAATTGTTATCAACATGTGGCAATAGCTGCCATGTGCGAACCAAATTACCCGAATTCGCATCATTCTCATCCGCAGGGCTTGCAGTTTTACGGGTAACTAATAACTTGTCTTCAAAACCACTACCATCATATCCTTTTTGAGGGAACCGCAGATCAGAACGCTGATCTAACTGCGCCCAGCCCATATAAAACACATCGGGATGTGTACGGTTGTCAACACCAAGAGTGATTGCCTTACGAGGCCGGTAATCCGCACCATCCTCAACACCCGGGATCGAGCTACAGCTTGTAATATCAGGAGTACCTAAACCCTCAAGCACTTCATTATCTGGTGTTATACAGGCGCTTAGAAATAGCAGGCAAAACAAAAGGATGGGCACAACTGCCCAGTTTCGGCCACAAGGATGCATTTATTGTCTCTCTCTACAAGTCTCGCTTAGATCTTATACTGCTTCAGAATAAAAAATAAACCCTAAAAATAAACATTTTTATTAAATTTATAATCAACTTAAATAGGAAACGTTACAAATCGTTCACATCACTTGTTTGACAACACCTTTAAAACAGCATCAAACTGTGGTGCTAATACCCGGCTTTTCTGCCCAGCCAAATCCACAGCACTTAAACCCATCATCCTGTACAATTCTCCAGCCTCATGATTCCACTCAGCAACAGCTTTCAACTGCT
Source organism: Thiolinea sp. (assembly GCA_049614265.1). Lineage (GTDB taxonomy): Bacteria > Pseudomonadota > Gammaproteobacteria > Thiotrichales > Thiotrichaceae > Thiolinea. The sequence goes on along the minus strand of JBMZDK010000467.1, from coordinate 1,103 downwards.
TCTCTACAAGCCACGCATCGCCTCGCGCTACCGGCCCGGTTAAAGCATCAGCTGTCCCCACCTCGAACACATTTTTTACAGTACCCTCAACCAAAGGCTGAAGAATTTCTGCACCTAAACACCGCTGAATCCCTGCCTCTTCCAGTGCCTGCAGACTTATTTCCTGCAGCGTAACTAAATAATTACAAGCCATCACGCTAGCTGCGTGGTAAAGCATTTTTTTTTCAGGCTTAATGGCAAAAGGTACAGCACCCAGTGCAGTAAAAATGATACTCAACTTATGCAGTGCTTCATCATGCCCTTCCATACCACAATAAGTACCTGGAAATTGCTCTATTGCCAAACCCGGATGAGCAAAACTCCTCACAGGGTGAACACTGGCAACATGCGCCCCCTGTTCCTTTGCGGAATGCAATAACGTTGAATTCAGGGCACCGCTACAATGAAAGACGACTACACCAGTATTTATTACTCCGCTATCAACCAACTGCTGACAACAGGTTTCAATCTGATCATCAGGACAAGCTAACAAATAATATTCTGCTGCCCTCATTTCCTCAAAATTCTTAATGACCCGCCCTGCACCAATGAAATCAACTGCTCTCTGCGTACTATCATGACTGCGGTTCAGGATATCCCCAATACTTAGAACACCGGAATTTGTCCATAGCCTGCCTACTGTTTGCCCTAATTTTCCGGCACCAATAATATTAAGTCGCCCCACATCATTCATGTTGTTGCTCATAAATAATAATTATCCTTACAATTCAGTTCATAATCAGTGTCGGTATGCAACCATCATTTTTGGTGGTTGAGTAGGTTGTCAGTGACAACTTTGTCCGGAATGTCACATTGTGACAGAAAAAAGCAACACCCTTGCGTTGGAAAAACCGGCCAAAGACCTAAAAATTACATATAAAGAACAATAGCTTAACACCCAAAAACCGGCTCTGGCATGACATCTGCATTATTGAAAGTGCTAGAACAGCAATAAAATAAACAAAGACTAAATCTATAAAAATTAAGGATATAACAAACATGAAAATGTCTATGAAAAAGAAAGCACAAGCGGGTTTTACACTGATCGAATTGATGATCGTTGT
>JBMZDK010000466.1:0-2151 GCA_049614265.1 Thiolinea sp. | reverse complement strand
CTGATACAAACAGTCATTCACAAAAGCCCGCAACAGCTCGGCTTTGGTTTTCACCTCAGCCAGCTTAAAACGGGTATTCTGGAAATCCATAATGCGCTGGCCAAATGCTTTACGTTCGCGTACATAAGCCAGCGTTTCCTGTAAGGCAAAATCAATACACCCCAGCGCCGTAATACCAATAATCAGCCGCTCCCACGGCAGCTGATTCATCAATTGATAAAACCCCTTTCCCGCCGTCTCACCCAACAGATTTTCCACCGGCACTTTAAGCTCATCAAAAAATAACTCCGCAGTGTCGTTGCCCTTCATACCAAGTTTATTCAGATTACGTCCGCGCCGGAAACCATCTGCAGCATCAGTGTCCTCCGCCACTTCAACACCAATCAGTGACACCCCTTTTGCACCACTGGTTTTATCGGTTTTTGCCGCCACAACAATCAGGTTGGCGCTATGACCATTGGTGATAAATGTTTTGGAGCCACTCAGTACATAATGATCGCCCTGCTTCTCTGCTGTGGTTTTTATCGCCTGTAAATCCGAACCGGTACCGGGTTCCGTCATCGCCAGCGCTGCGACCATCTCACCGCTGACCAACTTTGGTAGCCAGCGTAGTTTCTGAGCTTCAGTGCCATATTGCTGAATGTAATGCATAACAATGGACTGTATCGCATACCCCCAGCCGACATCGCCCACCGCTGCCTGTTCATACAGTGCAATGGCGTCAAAGGTCATACCACCTCCCACACCACCATAGGCTTCAGCAATCGAGCCGGACATCAATCCAGCCTCCCCGGCCTGGCGCCAGAATTCACGATCCACCTGCCCCTGCTCCGCCCAGCGCTCGGTATTTGGCACCAATGCATCGGCATAAAAACGCCGGGCGCTTTCCACAAACAACTGATGCTCTTCCTGTTGCCAGAGGTTTGAAGCACTGAATAAAGCCATGAGAATTTCCTTGTGGTTTAGTAGACTGGAACGTATTCAAACCATAGTACCGGCACATAACTGATGCGACAACGTACTTGTAGGAATCATACCCTGCATCAAAGTTGGCACAAGGAATGAGCAGGATGTTAACACTTGTAACCAAGTACTGTTTGAGCGGTAGCGAGTTTACGCCGGTTAACAAGTGTTAATACCCTGATTATTCCGCTTTCAGAACAGAACGTTCATAGTAATAATGCGGAGAATTCACATGGCAGATAAAGCCTTCATCAATGGCCAGGTCATCACTATCAATCCGGACGATCAGATCACCGAAGCGATCCTCATTAAAGACAGAACCATTGCAGCGGTGGGTACAACAGCTGAAATCAATGCGCTGCTTACACCAGAAACAGAGGTGATTGATCTTGGGGGACGCAGTCTGGTACCCGGTTTTATTGATGCTCACAATCACCTCACACATCAGGGCGCAGCTTTTGGTTCAGTGGACTACTCCTACCCCAATGTTGCATCAATGACTGATTTACAGCAGGTCATTGCTGAGGCAGCAGCGAAGGCAAAACCCGGACAGTGGTTACGTGGCTGGGGACTGAACTATGAAAAATACCCGGAAGACCGCTTGCCCACACGCTGGGATATTGATGCAGTGTCTCCGGATCACCCGGTCTGTGCGGTGCATGTCAGCGGCCATAATGTGTTGGTAAACAGTGTGGCACTGGCGATGGCTGGCGTGGATGAAAATACGCCCGATCCGGACGGCGGCCTATTTGAACGCGATGAAAATGGCCAGCTCACCGGCTATGCCCGCGATAGCGCTCAGGAACTGGTGGTGCCGAGCAGCGTTTCAGTGGAACACCATGGCCCGAATATTGGTTATGACCTGCCGCTGGATGAGCTGGTAGATGATATTGACCGCGCCTGCCAGGCTTATCTGAAGGAAGGTATTACCTCGGTGGTTGACCCGCAGGTAACCACACGTGAGATGCCGGGTTATATGGCGGCACGCAAACAGGGCAAACTAACGATAAAAACCACCTGTATGTATTTGTCAAATCATCAGGATGCCATTAATGAGCTGGGCATTACCGATCATATCGGCAATGACCTGCTGTCGATCGGGCCGATGAAATACTACTGCGATGGCACGCTGACCGGTGGTACGGCGCTGTTTTATGCCGATGAGCCACAGGTTGAGTCACGCTGTAA
>JBMZDK010000465.1:0-2152 GCA_049614265.1 Thiolinea sp. | reverse complement strand
GTCAGGTATTAGTGTGGCCAGGGATCATGGTTTGCAGTAGCTGTTGCATGGATGCAGAGGCTTGCTGAATACCAAGTTTTGCTAATGCTGTCAGATACTGTCGGTATTGGCGTTCTATGGCATCAAAGCGAGACTGTTCATGAAAGATGCGCATGGCTTCAGCGTGAGTCATTTCGCTGGCAGCATCCAGCTCCAACGCTTGCTGACAGCAGTGTATGGCTTCTTTGTATTGTTTTTTGTGTCGTAACAAGATTGCCAGATCACGATGTACCTTTATCGCCATGTCCCGGAACCATTGACGTTGGGGTAAACACCAGTCTTCCAGTTCGCTTTCCACATATTCAGGTAATAGATCTTCAAACAGATCACCGGTATAAAGGCGTTCAGCAGCGCGTAAAATGGTTAAGGCTTCATCCTCTTGTCCGGCGTTTGCCATCACTTTGGACTGACGACAAAGTTGTTCAAAATTAGCAACGTCTATCCAGCTTCCCGGCGGCGGTATCAGCTGGTAGTAATCACCGCTACGCTGCAAATAATCTTTATGCCCCAGCGTTTTGCGCAACATCGCAATGCAGTGATGCAAACGGGAGCGTTTAATGGTTTCATCTTCTTCCTGTGGCCAGAGAAACTCCGCAATACGTTCGGCTGATGCGCCTTTCTCGGCACGTTGTAACAGGTACGCGAATAAGGCTCTGGTTTTTTTGGGTGCGCTGCCCGGGATTTGCCAGTTGATCTTCTGACCATCCGCGTTGTAAATACGTAACTGACCAAAACAACGTATTTTCCAACGCTCATCTCCCACCCTCAAAGGGCGTACCCTTTTGGGTGATCTGATCCATTCCGGGTTAGAGCCGGAAGCCGCATTTCGGGTTTCGTCGTTGATAACCGCCTGGTATTCATAATCCGGCATCAACCGGCCCAGTAAAAAATCAATTTGCTGTTCCAGAGCAGCATTGCGCAATAAATCGGGTGGTAGCCAGAAAGGGTTAGCGTGGACTCCCTGAGGTGAGAGAAATTGCTGGTGCCCGCGTAATGCTGCCAGTAATTGCTCTTCGATTAGCAGACTTCGGTTGTAAATTGAGATGATGGGTTGATTGGTTTTATCGTGAAGGCTATCACACAACATGCCCCACCATTCAAAATTGGCAATGGCTGAAACGCTGGTGAGTCCCCATGACATATCCACTAACAGTATTGGTTCGTCGTCGGTTTTGCGTATTTCTGCGTATAGAGCCTGTTGCACAGCTTCCAGATTAAGAGGAACTGTCTCCAGATTTGCACGGGCAAAATTGATTTGCCATCCAGGCGTTATTTTAAAAGAGGGGAGCGGGCGATCAGACACCCAAAGTACTGGCTGATGTTCGGGTAGCACTGATAAGGATTGTTCCAGAAACCCATGATTTGAATGATCACAGATCAGTGCAGAATTGGTAATGATGGGTTGAGTCAATATTGCCTCTTCTATGCCAGTTTCTCAAACGGTAAGCCCACGTACTGTTCAGCAATAATCTTGCGGCCGGCTTCAGAGTTCAGGTAATAGTCCAGCTCCGATGTCATGAAGCGGTCAAAGGTCACACCACGCATGCCGGATATTTCGGTATCACTGTAATCATGCAGCATATTACTCATCCACCAGGAAAAACGCTCTGCATTCCAGACACGGCGCAAAGCGACTGTGGAGTACTGTTCGATACAATCTTTATCGTTGTGCTGATAAACACGGCAGAAAATTCTGTATAGAACCGATACATCCGATACTGCCAAATTTAGCCCTTTCGCACCTGTCGGCGGTACGATATGAGCAGCATCCCCAACTAAAAACAAATGGCCGTATTGCATCGGTTCACACACAAATGAGCGTAGTGGTGCAATGCTTTTTTCAATACTTGGGCCGGTAATGAGTTGTTGTGCTGCTTCTGTTGGGATGCGGCGTTTGAGTTCGTCCCAGAAAGCGTCATCTGACCAGTTCTCTACCTGGTCGCTGGCAGCAACCTGTAAATAATAACGCGAGCGTGTGGCTGAGCGGCGGCTGACCAGTGCGAAACCACGCTCATGTTTACAATAGATCAACTCCTGACTTACCGGAGGAGTATCACTGAGCAATCCCAGCCAGCCAAACGGATAGACCCGCTCATGTTCAGTGCGTTTTTCT
>JBMZDK010000464.1:0-2167 GCA_049614265.1 Thiolinea sp. | reverse complement strand
CAACCTGCTGTACTGGAAGTTGAGCGCGCAGCCGCAACTTTTCTTGGTATCCGCAGCGTCGGCATCCACATTAATGGTTTAGTGCAAAAACAAGACGGCATCCATGTCTGGGCTGGCAGACGCACCCATAAAAAGCCCTTCTGGCCGGGTAAATTAGATCAAATGGTGGCAGGCGGCCAGCCTGTCGGTATCGGCTTAATGGAAAATCTGATCAAGGAATCACAGGAAGAAGCCAGCATACCGGCTGAAATAGCGCAACAGGCGACAGCCGCCAGTCAGATCAACTATGTTTACCAATACTGGCGCGGGGTGGAGGATTCAACGATTTTTGTCTATGACATGTGGCTACCGGAGTCGTTTGAACCAGTCAATACAGATGGGGAAGTTGAAGGGTTTGAGCTGCTCACCTTACAGGAGGTGGCGGAGATTACTGAACAAACCGATGATTTTAAGGATAACTGTAATCTGGTAAATATTGATTTGTTGTTGCGGCTTGGGGCAATTAACAGCCAACATCCTGAGTATGATTTGATTCAGGAAAATCTGAATTCACGCGCAACATCCCGATAGCCTGATCAGGCAATATCAACGCTACCAAACCACGCATTTATCCATTATCCTGCACCACAATTTTCAGGGCATCTCATAGACAGGAACTTCAACAATGACAAAGCCAACCGTTTTAATCACCTCTTCCACAGGCCGCATTGGCAAAGAGTTAGTAGCACGCCTCGCACAGGCACAACAATTTACTGTTCGCGCCTGTTACTTCAGTGATGCAAAGGCTGATGAATTAACAGCGCTTGGTGCTGATGAAGTCGTGAAATTCGATCTCAATGACAGCGACACCTGGGCAGCGGCACTGGATGGAGTCACTGCGGTTTACTCGGCTTCGCTTGATCCTATGCTGGAAGGCCATCTGGCATTTTCAAAAGAGCTGGGGAACCGTCAGGATCAAATCAAACACGTGGTACGGATTAGCTGCATGGGGGCAGACACCAACACAGCGTCCTACGATGCCAACAAGCATGCATCCCGCAAAGGCGCTTCGATTCCATTGATGTTGCAACATTACTGGTGGGGCGAAAAAGCACTGATTGATGCTGGCCTGAATGTGACAGTGTTACGCAATAACTTTTTTATGAATCATCTGTTGAAAACCGATTGCGACAATATTAATGCAGAAGGCTGGTTTAGCAATCCGCTGGGTGCAGCACGTAACTCATTCGTTGCCACGCGGGATATTGCTGAAGCAGCAGCGGTGATTCTCAGCGAAGGCCCGGAAAAGCACGCTGATAAATTCTACGACATAACCGGGCCGGAACCACAAACCATGGATGAAATCGCAGCTGATTTGGGCAAAGCAATGGACAAAGCGATTGAGTACCGCGCGCAAAGCATGGAAGACTTCGAGAATGACTTTGGTGCTACCCGTGCCGAGTTTTTCGAATACCTCTCAAATGGTTTCTACTGCCGTTGCAGCCCGGACTTTTATAATCTGACCGGACATAAGCCAACTGCCTATTATGACTATCTGACGACAGCTGGTGCTTCGGGTGAAACCGGACTGGATGAACTCTGGCAGGGCAATTTGTGGAAAAAAGGTGAGGATGCGATGAAGGCAGCGGCAGCGCTAAAAGGGTAAAACCCATCGGCCTGTGTTCGGTTTGTTTAACGACATCGTGTTGGAACCATACTAACCAACAGAATAACTCCCAATTTGCTTTTCGGATTTGAGAATGGCTGTATGCCCGTATATCACGCATACAGCCTCTGCTTGGCACACATTGGCACACAAGGCGCTATAAAATATAAACACCCAGTGAATTTGGGGAGCGTAAAATGCAGTGAGAAGCTACCGGCTGTTTCTGTTAAAGCCGGTGTGCTTACTCCTCAAACGGCTTATTATTCGTCCAGTCATACAAACCCTGATCCCGCTCTTTAACCGCCTGTTTCCAGCCCTCAGCTTCAGACCGCGCCTTAAAATTCAGTCCCTCCGGGCTATGTCGCGAAATCCCATCAAACACCGTCGCCAGGCGCTGTGTTTGGGTAATCGTTGCTTCCATCGTCTGATTAATCACCATTTTCTGCATCGCCAGTTGATTAATTGGTACCGTCGCCATACGTTGCGCCATCGCTTCGACTTCATCATCTAACTCAGCCGCCG
>JBMZDK010000463.1:0-2176 GCA_049614265.1 Thiolinea sp. | reverse complement strand
GGCTGTACTTCCTGATGCCGGTAGTGAAGCGTGAAATGCAATCTTACAACGCACGCTTGAAAAGCGGTGAAATTCGTCGTTATAAATAGTTTTAGCTATTAATGACGCGCAGAGTGGCACGTTACTGAGCGAATTTTTCTGTAAATCATTAGCTTAGTGAGTGCTGCTGTTAAAGAGGTGATCTGTTCTGATCACCTCTTTTTTTATGCCTGTGGAAAAATAGTGAAATTGCCTACGTATGCACTTGTTCTAATTACACTTTTTATCGGTATTTCGGGTGTGGAATCGTATTTTTCGTGCCAGAATATCAGGTCTGTTAAGAAAAATGGCGATTACTAAATGTCTAATCTGTTTTTGCGTATGCTGGAAGAAAAACCTTTTTTGCTGGCGGATGGTGCAACAGGTACCAATTTGTTTGCAATGGGGCTGGAAACCGGTGATGCACCGGAATTATGGAATATTGACTTTCCCGAGCGTATTGCTGCTCATTATCGGGCTTTTGTTGAGGCTGGCTCTGATATTATTCTGACGAATACTTTTGGTGGCAATAGCCGCCGTCTGGTATTGCATCAGGCACAGGATCGTGTGCAGGAACTGAATGTTGCTGCTGTGGAAATACTTCGGCAGGAAGTGGAAAAAGCAGACCGAGATATTGTTATTGCAGGTTCAATGGGGCCAACCGGTGACATTCTGGAACCGAATGGGCCACTGACTAAAGCTGAGGCGGCTGATATCTTTGAGGAGCAGGCCAAAGCCCTGGCTGAAGGTGGTGCGGATGTACTTTGGCTGGAAACTCTGTCTTCGACGGAAGAAGTTGAGGCAGCTGTTGAGGGAGCTGGTCGTGTGGGGTTGCCGGTCGTGAATACCCTGAGTATTGATACTAACGGTCGCACCATGATGGGGCTGACAGCAGCAGATATTGTGAATTTGCAACCAACGTTGTCACCACATCCCGTGGCCTGTGGTACTAACTGCGGCGTCGGTGCTTCGGAGGTGGTAGCCGCTGTGCTGAATTTCTTCAATGCCCAAAATGAAGAAGCGGCAGATCCCGTTATTGTGGCCAAAGCTAACTGTGGGATTCCTGAGTATATTGATGGCAAGATTGTGTATAACGGCACACCGGAATTAATGGCCCGTTATACCGAGCTGGCGATGGATGCCGGTGCCAGAATTATTGGCGGTTGTTGTGGTACCTCTCCGGCTCATATCAAAGCAATGCGTGAGGCAATGGATACTCATGTACCGGGTGACAAGCCTGACTTGGCACTGATCCGGCAGGAGTTAGGAGAAGTCTCTAAGGGTGCTGTTGCACAGCTCGGCGGCGATCTTTCTGTTGCAGGCGGGGCGGCAGGCAATGCAGGTGGTCGTGGTAGTCGGCGTAAAGCCCGGCGCAGAGGCTAAACGCGTAAGCAAAAGCCTGTTTTTCTGTAGGTAAAAGCGTTTGCCCGGCATAGTAAAATCAATGACTTGTCGGGCTGGCTGAAAATTTGTGTCATCTGGCGTTGAAATTGATTGACTGGTTAGTCAACCCTGCTCTATATTCCCTTATCGGTTTTAGATTGAATACTCCAGGTGGGATATAAATGAGTGAAAAACGCGGTCGCAGAAGAGCAGGCGGTGGTCGTTCCGGCAGGCAGGCAGCACGCCAGAATTCAGTAGCGGCGCAGGCCCCTTATATTGAACGCAATATTCCGTTTTTTGAAATTCTTGATGAATCCGGACTGGAGCTGATTGAGCATAATGCTGATACCGTTCTGGAGGAAATCGGCATTGAGTTTCGTGATGATCCTGAGGCGCTGGAAATTCTGAAAGCCAATGGTGCGGACGTAGAGGGTGAGCGGGTACGTTTCCCGCGTGGTATGTGCCGTAAGCTTATTCAGCAACATGCGCCCGCTGAATTTACTCAGCATGCACGTAACCCCGAGCGCAGCACGATTATTGGTGGCAAACGCACCGTTTTAGTTCCGGCTTATGGCTCGCCTTTTGTTCGCGATATAGATGAAGGCCGGCGTTACGCTACGATTAACGATTTTCAAAATTTTGTGAAGCTGGCTTATATGAGTCCCGGTTTGCATCATTCTGGCGGTACTATTTGTGAGCCGGTTGATCTGCCGGTCAATAAGCGCCACTTCGACATGGTGTACAGTCACATCAAGTATTCCGATAAGCCATTCAT
>JBMZDK010000462.1:0-2193 GCA_049614265.1 Thiolinea sp. | reverse complement strand
ACCCGATAATTAGGCGCTTCCTTAGTAATCGTCACATCATGCACATGCGACTCCTTCATTCCGGCACCGGTAATCCGCACAAAGCTCGGTTTACTGCGCATTTCATCCAGATTATGACAGCCCACATACCCCATACTGGAACGCACTCCGCCCATTAACTGGTGAATAATTGGTGACAGAGGGCCTTTATAAGGTACCCGGCCTTCAATGCCTTCAGGCACTAACTTATCTGCCGCATTCTCCGACTCCTGGAAATAACGATCGCTGGAACCTTGCGCCATCGCCCCCAGTGACCCCATTCCACGATAAGATTTATAAGAACGCCCCTGGAATAACTCGACCTCTCCCGGTGCCTCTTCCGTTCCAGCCAGCAAACCGCCCAGCATCACCAGATTAGCTCCGGCAGCCAGCGCTTTTGCAATATCACCGGAGAATCGAATGCCACCATCAGCAATACAGGGCACACCGGTTGGTTTAAGGGCTTCAGAGACATTCATAATCGCCGAGACCTGTGGAACACCGACACCGGCAACCATTCGCGTGGTGCAAATAGAACCCGGTCCGATACCCACCTTCACAGCATCAGCACCCGCGTCAACCAGCGCCAACGCGCCCTCCGGCGTCGCAATATTGCCGCCAATTACCTGGACATCCGGATAATGCTGCTTCACCCAGCTAACCCGATCCAGCACACCCTGAGAATGGCCATGTGCCGTATCTACCACTAATACATCAACACCAGCCTCAACCAATGCTGCTACGCGTTGATCTGTACCATAACCGACACCGACTGCTGCTCCGACACGCAATTGTTCCTGATCATCTTTACAGGCATTGGGGTAATCACTGGATTTCTGAATATCTTTGACCGTGATCAGGCCGCGCAACTTAAAGTCATCGTTCACCACCAGGACTTTTTCAATCCGGTGTTTGTGCAAAAGTTGCTGAATTTCATCTTTACCAGCACCTTCACCCACTGTCACCAAACGCCCCTTCGGAGTCATTACTTCACTGACAGGTGAATCAAAACGGGTTTCAAAGCGCAGATCGCGGCCGGTAACGATCCCAACCAGCTCATCACCATCAACAACCGGCACACCGGAAATATTATTCGCGCGGGTCAGCTCCATTACTTCACGAATAGTCGTATTTCCACTCACTGAAATCGGATCTTTAATAATGCCGCTCTCAAATTTTTTGACCATGCGCACCTGATCAGCCTGCTGGTCGATAGTCATATTCTTATGGATAATACCGAGACCACCTTCCTGAGCCAGTGTAATAGCCAGCCGTGACTCAGTCACAGTATCCATAGCCGAGGAAATCAAGGGCACATTAAGTGAAATTTCACGGGTCAGCTGCGTTGAAAGATCCGTTTCCGCAGGCATGACGGTTGAATGAGCAGGCACCAGCAGAACATCGTCAAAGGTGAGTGCTTCCTGAAGTATACGCATACTTTTTTATCCGGGTTTCGTGAGGAAGCACCCCATTATAAGGTTTGACCTGCGGACGGTAAACTGATATCACTATTCTCTCTGAGAGGTTATTCACATTTCATATAAATTCCGGGAGGAGAAGCATGAAAATTAAAGCATTATTAGCGGGTTTGGCGTTATGTGTCGCAACGTCGGCATTCGCAGCAGATAAACCAACCTTGAAAGACGGTGTTGATGCAGGCGTTAAAGCTGCAATTGAATCAGCAATGGAAGCGAATAAAGCGGCTAAAGCAGCGAAAGCTGAGTGGTTATGGGCAAAGCCCGTTCGCAAAATGTGGGGCAAAGGCAAAAAAACCTCCAGCAAGGTGCTTCAAGATGCCATTAATCTGGCTAACGAAGGCAAGAATGATGAAGCTAAAGCCCTGGCAGCTTATATTGAAAATGCCGCGAAACAAGGCGTAATGCAGGCAGAAAAAATGAAGAAAGCTGGCCCGGCACAGTACGGCATGTAATTTTCGGCACGTCAGTTGGCAATCACCAACCAACTGATAATGACTATACTGTACATACCGTAAATACATTCGGGAGCTACAAATTCCTGCTCCCGCAATCAATATCCGGGCAAACTCCTTTGTTGTCCGGATATTCACACAAAGCGCTGCAACTACGCTGTCACAACCATCCCATTTAGTATACAAATCTCTATGGCAGATCAACGCATCATCCTTAGTGTCACTGAACTCAACGCCGAAGTTAA
>JBMZDK010000461.1:0-2197 GCA_049614265.1 Thiolinea sp. | reverse complement strand
GGATGTTGGTTTTCTCGGGCATAGCGATTAACCTGAGCCACTTTGGTTTCGGCTATATCGCGGGTATAAACTCCACACACGCCTTTGCCTTTGGTATGAACATGCAACATGACCCTTGTCGCAGCCTCATGATCCAACCGGAAGAATAATTGCAATACATCGACTACAAAATCCATGGGTGTGAAGTCATCGTTTAAAAGTATAACTTTGAAACGCGAAGGTTCCTCCACCTCTGGGCGGGCATCTTCTACCGCTACACCAGATTCATGCGCTTTGGAGTCCTGCTGATCATCATCTGCCATTCGAATCTGTCCTGTTTTAAGCTTAGCTTACGCCAAGTCAATTATGTAAACGAATTAATCATTGCCGTCATTATTTCCCTGTTTCACAGGGTCTTCCGGAAAAGTTTTCCTGCTTTTCCATCAGAATCCACCTTTGCGACAAAGGCGGGCTGATTTTGATTATTGGGGCAATGCAAACTGAATTAAAGAGGTTCTATCCGCATCAGTCTGCAGACAGAACACTTCGATACGATTCCGAAAACCGATTTGACCGGGTTTCGCCTCATTACATGTGGTCAATAATATTATCACCAAATTCAGAACAACTGATTTCCTCTGCTGTTTCGATCAGGTCAGCAAAATCAAAGGTCACCCTCCCGGAAGCAATCGCGCCTTCCACACCTTTGACTACCAGGTCAGCTGCTTCTGTCCAGCCAATATGCCGCAACATCATTTCTGCTGACAGGATAATTGAGCTGGGGTTCACCCGGTTTTGTCCGGCAAATAATGGCGCAGTACCATGTGTCGCCTCAAACATCGCTATCGTATCAGACAGATTTGCGCCGGGCGCAATTCCAATGCCTCCTACCTGAGCAGCCAGAGCGTCAGAAATATAATCGCCATTCAGATTCAGTGTGGCCACCACAGAATAATTTTCCGGACGTAGCAAAATCTGCTGCAGGAAATTATCTGCAATCACATCGTTAATAACAATTTCGGTACCGGTTTTCGGGTTTGTCAGCTTGCACCATGGCCCGCCATTGATTGGCTTAGCGCCAAACTCATCAATTGCTAACTGATAGCCCCAGTCACGAAAGCCACCTTCCGTGAATTTCATGATATTGCCTTTATGCACCAAAGCCAGTGAAGGCAGGTCATTATCAATGGTGTATTGAATTGCTTTACGCACAATACGCCGGGTGCCTTCCGCAGAAACCGGCTTTACGCCAATACCTGATGTATCCGGAAAACGGATTTTATTGACTCCCATTTCATTTTGCAGGAACTCAATGACTTTTTTTACTTCTTCAGACCCCTGCTCCCACTCAATACCCGCATAGATATCTTCAGAGTTTTCGCGGAAGATTACCATCTTGGTTTTTTCAGGGTGTTTAACCGGGCTGGGAGTGCCATCAAAATAACGAATCGGGCGCAAACAGACGTATAAATCCAAATCCTGGCGCAGCTTAACATTCAGTGAGCGAATACCTCCGCCCACGGGAGTGGTCAACGGGCCTTTGATTGAAACCACAAAATCTTTTACTGCGTCTACTGTCTCTTCCGGCAACCAGACGTCTTCACCATAAACAGTGTTCGCCTTTTCACCGGCATAAATTTCCATCCATTGAATTTCACGCTGATCAGCATAGGCTTTCGCGACGGCGGTATTGATAACTTTCAGCATCACCGGTGTGATATCAGCACCGATACCATCCCCTTCGATATAAGGAATTATAGGCTGGTCAGGTACGTTCAACGAAAAATCAGCTGCAGTAGTGATTTTTTGCCCCTTTGTTGGTATCACGATATGTTGATACATATAAAAAGTTTCTCCTTTATTTAATGGATTTCTCAAACGCGGGCGAGAATTATAAAGCATTATGCCCCTTGATGCGCAGATATGCACAACGACCATAACTATCAAAAGGTAAGCTGTATCCTGTTTATGACGTTTTTATTGGTGTGCAGAGTTTCTTCAAAATCAGTAATTCAAGGTGATTTTTCGGGAATTGTATGATGGGATTTGGTGGCTAATCCACGTAAACTCCCCCGGTAGTTAACCAGATAAAACAGAGGATCTACCATGGTTTGGAAACCACGGGTCGTTGTCGCCAGTGTACTGGAACAAAATAACCGTTACTTAATGGTGGAAGAAAAAATCGCGGGGCGTATGACGCTGAATCAGCCAGCGGGAC
>JBMZDK010000460.1:0-2210 GCA_049614265.1 Thiolinea sp. | reverse complement strand
TCGTGTTTCGCCATAGAGTTCATCTGTTTCATCGGTCGCTTCTGTCACACCATCGGTATACAACAGCACAGCATCACCTTCTGACAGATGTAATTCACCATCAAAATAAGGTAAGTCTTCCATGACTCCTAAAGCCGTTCCTCCCTGTGCTTTAATCATGTTTACCTCGCCATTGGAAGAGAGCAGATAGGGTGCATTATGACCACCATCCGCATACTTCAGCTGGCCGGTTTTGCGGTTATAAATTACCAGGAACAGCGTGACGAACATCATTTCAGCGTTATCACGACTGAGTTGGTTATTGGCGCGGGTCAGAATTTCTGCTGGCGATAAAGAAATATCTGCTATTGCCCGCAATACGGTTTTTGCCATCGCCATAAAAATGGCAGCCGGAACGCCTTTGCCGGACACATCTCCGACCAAAAGGCAGATGTGGTCATCATCTAAGGCAAAAAAGTCATAGAGATCACCACCCACTTCAGTGGCCGGTTCAACGAAGGCATGTAAATCCAGCTGGAAGTCTGCGCATGCCGGAGCGAAGTTCGTCGGCAACATGGCGTTTTGAATACGATGTGCCGTTTGTAGCGAGGCTGATAGCTGATAAGTCGCTGCATTGTCAATCGACATACTGACATTACCGGCAAACAGCTCAAATAATTGCTGGTCAGTTTTGTCCAGCTTTCGTCTGCCATGCACATACAACAAATTCACCGGACTATTATTGCTTTCTAATTTAGCTACTGCCTTTTGTTTGTCATAGACATAGCGGTTTTCAGTGACGGCATTCGCAATCAGATGTTTAGCTTCATCATCGACTATAGCGTGGTGCTCTGTGCCTAAAATTGCCAGATCAGATTCATTGAAATGATCTTTTGGCCCTTTGTAACGCATCAACATAATATCACGCGCTTCCGGCAGGATTTTCTTCAGATTTTCCCGGAGTTTGCTTTTGAACTGCTGTTTTGCCTGAACATCAAACAGCGTTTGTGAGGTTTCGAGAATGCTTTGCAGGCCTTTTTGTGTGCGCGCACGGTGGCGTAAATTAATCAGCAATGCGCCAATGTAAGCCAGCAAAATGCTGAAGGCGATAGCTGCTGACCAGATAATATTTTTATACAGGTAGTAGAAGGTTTCAGGTTCATTAACCAGTTTGCTACCGGAGGGAAGTTGATCTTCATTCAGGCCAAAACGCTGTAACTGTTGATAATCAAACACCAGACGGTGTTTATGCTCACCGTGCATTAGTATGGGAATACTGCTGGCTGGTACACCGGTCATGATTTTTTCTGCCATAAGAGCAGCCTGTACACCCTGTTCTTCAGCAGTTTCCAGTATGCCGCCTAAAATGCCCAGGCCCATCATGTAATCCATCGTGCCAAACACGGGTACGGCGGAAGCTGAGCTAATAATGGGTAATACTTCGGAAGGCGTATAGGGAATGCCGGCACCATCCTGAAAAAAAGACAGGTAGAATATGACCTGGTGAGGTTTTAACTGCGCCAGACGCTTTTCCATTTCTTCCAGTGGCAGTTTCGGCAAATCAGTGATTGTTAACCCTAAATCAGCAATTGTGTTTTTGGTGTCTTCCTCAAATTTTTTGCGCAATGCCTGAGTGCTGCTCAGGCTGTCACTGATCAATACAATTTCCCGGGTTCCCGGTAACAACTGTTTAATTAATTCCAGGTTTTCATCAAAATCCGGCGCTTCATTGATACCGGTGAAATTGATAATGCCTGCTGTTTTCGTCCTGTCGTAACCATTTACCCCGGAAAACACCAATGGCACGCCGGGAAACAAGTAATCCCGGTACTGGCGCATAAAATCCAGCGCCTCGTCGTCGGTGGTGATGATGAGATCAATGTGCTGGTTTTTATATTTGCGGATATAAATATCCGTTAGCATCTGGAAATATGCCCAGTCGTTGATGACTTTGGTATCCAGATATTCAATCCGCAACACTACGTCGTCCCGTTGTGCAAAGACTTGCTGGATGCCCTTAACCTGATTATCAGTCCAGGCATAACCGTGACTATAGGAGTTCATTACCAGGATATGCTGTTTTTCCTCGCCGTCAGCCCATAGCAGTGTTGGTGTAAGAAATAAACAAATCAGCATTAGTGTATGTGGCAGGATTTTATCTTTCAGTATGGGAAACCTCGATTTCGTTAGCAGGTGGTTAAAAATCGGTAATTTGATCATTACAGGTGAAT
>JBMZDK010000459.1:0-2243 GCA_049614265.1 Thiolinea sp. | reverse complement strand
GTGGCTAAAGATCGGGTACTGGATTTCCTGTTAGCGGAAGCCAGACAAGATGCACAGATCGCGGCATTACTGTCTGAGATTCTGGATCGGCAGTCCGTCACGGTGGCTATTCAGGATAAAGGGGAATTTATTCAGGCGATGCTTGCGCTGTCCGCACAGTATCCAGACTTGAAACTACCGCTGCAAACCATTGCGCCACCGGTGCGTGGTGTTGATCACGGCCAGCAACCGGAGGCAGCGTAATGGAGTTTACCTATAAATACTTTGGCCCATCACAGGTCAGCCATGACGCGAAGCAAAGCGCTTTAACCTTTTCACCGGATAGTCTGCGTGACCCGGCTTTTTTTGTGGCGGATTTAGGGCAACACCTGCCGTTTCGGGAGGCGATGTCTGCGTTACATGAAGTTGTGGTGTCTGATGGGCGGATACAGCCCAAAGACCGCACTGAATATTTTGCCTGGCTGGAGCAGGAAGAACAGAATCAGCTGGCCGATTTTATGGCACAACAGGAGCAGGCTAAAGCAAAAGTTAAACCGCTACAGGATGAGTTGGCCGAGCTGAATAAAAAATCACGTCTGGCGATGGCACCGTATTATCTGGCGCAGAAGCGTTATTTTGATTATCTGTACAAACACGATTATGACGCCTGGTTTGTGCTTGACCCGGTGATTACCGTGCACCCTGATCAGGTGTTTTTTGAATGCTTCTCACAGGATGAGTCCAGCTATGGCCGCCTCAGCTGTAGCCATAATGTGTTCAGCAATATCAGCGAATGCGCCTATGGGACGACCAATATTGATTACTCCGACAGTTTGTATCAGGAGTTCCAGAAAATCCGTGATTACCGCCGGACGCAGCTGAAGATTGACCCATCGGGGTTTCAGGTCACAACAGAACGCTCCGATGAATTTATCGAGCAGAAAATTGACCTGCCCGATAGTTGGGTGCGTGGGTTTTTACAGGTCAATTCGGCTTTAACTTTGCCGATGCACACGGTGCAGTTACACCCAATGGATGTGCATAATCTGTGCTTTCTGTTACGACGACGCAAAGAGAAAGTCGGGCCACGTTCGCTGCGTTTCTGTCTGAAACCCGGTCAGCCGCTGGAAATCATTATCGAGCCGTGGGGGCAGGTATTGAGGTGTCCACGTTCGCTGTATCAGGGTGAATATGAAGGCGAAGTGCGTATCTGGGGGCGGCGACGTTTGTTTATTTTCGAACGGCTGATTCCGGTGGCGAAGGGGTTTACGCTACACATGCTGGGTACTGGTTTACCTAGCTTTTGGGTGGCGGACTTAGGCGAACTGAGTTTCACGCTGGGTTTATCCGGCTGGACGGCGAATGACTGGTCACGCATGGGGAATTTTGACTTGATGGCACCGCGTGGTGAAGTTGATAGTGCCACAGCGGAGCGGGTGATTGCGGCATTGCAGCGTGAGTGGTGTGCGGACTCAGCATCACTGGCCCGCTCACTGGCCTTAGATGAAACCACGGTTAAAAGTGCGTTGGCGATTTATGCTCAACAGGGCAAAGTGTTATATGACACGGAAAATCAGCTATACCGTCTGCGGGAATTAAGTGGTGAGCCGCTGCCAATGGAGCAACTGCGCTTCAGTAACCCACGTGAGGAACGGGCAGCCAATTTCGTGCTGGCGAATCTGGTGCAGCTGGATAGTCCTGATGTACAGGAAAAACATACCAGACTGCGGGGTGTGGTGACGGACAATGCGCGTAAGTACCAAACTGAGGTGCTGATTGATCGTGATGAACGCCTGTTTGATGCGCACTGTAGCTGTGATTATTTTATCCATAATAAGCTGTTTAAGGGGCCATGTGAGCATATGTTGGCGTTGCGGAAGTTGCATAGTGAAAGGGGGAATCAGTCATGAACCATTCTTCATCCCTGATTCCCATTCCCGGCCAAATATGCCACACTACAGAAATATGTGATGCGGGCAGAGAACCTTGCCTTTCGGGTGGCGCATCGCCATCCATGCGTATAGCTCTATCATGCTTCACTGGTGCATTCTTAACTGGGCACCCCAGCCTACCAGTGCGCAATTTCGGTTTACAGTCGTTGACTGAAATATGCGCACTGGTAGGCGGGGTGCTTCGAGTTGAATCCCCCAGTACTGTGTATCGAACGAAGGATGCCCGCATCACATCTCTCTTTACCGGAGGTGCATTATGACAGCACCAGCACCCGGTACACTCACCCGCCAACAGCTGTACGACAAAATCCG
>JBMZDK010000458.1:0-2297 GCA_049614265.1 Thiolinea sp. | reverse complement strand
GCTTTGTACCGGTAAAACTGGGGCTATCAGCGGTCGCCTTAGGCACATTAGGCAGCAATGCGGCGCTGGCGGTGCTGGCAGCTAATCTGGGTAACGGCCTGAGCACGATGGGGCCAATGGTGGTGCTTACCTACCTGCAATTACTCGCCCGCCAAAATGTTCTGGTGAAAGATGGCCGCGTCTTCGAGTCACTGCGCGCAGTCGATACCATCGTTTTTGATAAAACCGGCACACTGACGGAGGAACAGCCAATCCTGTGTCAGATACATGCACTCAATGGTTTTACTGAGCGGGAAGTATTAACACTGGCCGCGACAGCAGAATACCGCCAACCACACCCGATAGCCCGCGCCATCGTTGCTCGTGCTGAGACCGAACAGTTAGATCTTCCTATCGTAGATGAAGCCAGCTATGAAATCGGTTATGGCATTAGCGTGACGCTTGGCTCAAATATCGTGCGCGTTGGCAGCGCCCGCTTTTTACAGCATGAAAATATTGACCTCCCCGAAACCGCTGAGCTGATTCTGCGACAGGCCGGAGAAAAAGGGCATTCACTGATTTATGTTGCGGTAAATAATCAGCTAGCGGGTGCCTTGGAAATGCAGCCGACTATACGCCCTGAGGCCAAAGCGCTAGTGCAGGCACTCAAACGGCGTCATATGGACATCTATGTTATCTCAGGCGACCATGAGATCCCCACGCGCTGCTTAGCGCAACAGCTCGGCATTGAACACTACTTTGCCGCCACCCTACCCGAAAACAAGGCTAATCTGGTGCAGCAACTCCGGGATCAAGGACGCTTTGTTTGCTTTGTCGGCGATGGTATTAATGATGCAATCGCCCTAAAAACTGCTCAGGTTTCCATATCGCTGAAAGGGGCTTCTGCTGCCGCAACCGATACGGCACAGATTATTTTCATGGATGGCACGCTGCGACATTTAATCCCATTGTTTGAGCTGGTCGATGAGTTTGAAAATACCATGCGGCGGGCAACCGCTATTGGCTTTATCCCCGGCACTTTAACCATCCTTGGGATATTCTTCTTTCACCTTGGCGTGGTCGCCAGCCTGAGTATTTTATACCTCAATATCAGTTTGGGTATTTCCAATACCCTATGGCCAATGATCAAACATCAGCTACCCCAACCTGAAGTTGATGTAGAAAACGCAGACAAAGAAGAACAGCCCACAAGCCAGCTTATAAAATAAGCCGCCTATGGCACGCTTCAAGCAGATGGAGGTACACTGGCCGGGGAAATGATCGTGCCATCGCATCCCCTGCATATGTTATTTCTGGCTGACCCTGGCGACGGCCACCTCACATTCCGGTTATCAGGAACTCCTCATCGGTAACTACCGAACGACGATTGCCACCTTCTTCCATCAGCTGCACCACCGCTATTACAAATGTAATTATGGCAATCCTGATGTGCCACTGGATCTCTGCTTTGGCTCGCTTAATGATGGTACGACGGCTGCGACGAGGCGTTTGCTTGGCAGGGGAATTTTGAGGGTTGCGGCATCAGTTTGATCAATCCATTTAGCCCGGCTCAATGACTTAGCTAAATTGGATGCCTGTGGTTGCTACTTCGTTCTGGTCGCGGATATCTACAATGAAATAACCACCCTCAACTCCTCCCCAAATTCCACTACCTCAACCGTCTTTCCCAACTTCTCCATCTCCCGGAAAATCATCG
Source organism: Thiolinea sp. (assembly GCA_049614265.1). GTDB lineage: Bacteria > Pseudomonadota > Gammaproteobacteria > Thiotrichales > Thiotrichaceae > Thiolinea. The sequence goes on along the minus strand of JBMZDK010000458.1, from coordinate 601 downwards.
GAAACCCACGCCCCAACCGGTCGATATAGCGCAAATTATCCATAAACTTCAGCAATACCGGATTCGACGCATGAGAAACCCCAAAACGCAGCTTCTCCACCGTGACACTATTGGGCAAACGCCCCGGACTAATACACTCAATCCGGTCATCATAAATAAACAAACGAATCCGCGACCCGTTAATCCCATAATTACGATGCACACAGGCATTAACCACCATCTCCCGCAACACCCGATCCGGTGGCAATACAGCCGTATCCACCCGTTTTGTGCCTTCAATCGTCGAAGGCCGCACCAAATGATTCTTCAGAATCGCCACCGCCGTATCCACCTGATAAGGCAATGTGCCGATGATTTCCTGACGATTAAACAGCTCAGCAGAAGGCTCTGTGCCGTCAAAATGCGCAAACATAATACTGGCTTGCGGGAGATAACGACTGGGGTTGATACCAAACATCAGCAGACCACCGACGGTAGTTTCACCCGATATAGCCAGAATATCCGTATTCATCAGTAACTGCTTACGTTCGGTTTCGGTCTCTTTGGAAAACTCAATTTCATAAGGCGTGAAATACTGATCGAGTGCCGCCATGTTCAGGTC
>JBMZDK010000457.1:0-2312 GCA_049614265.1 Thiolinea sp. | reverse complement strand
CTGTCGCCGTGACCACCGTTGAAATAGTCGCTGCCATCGCCGGGTGCCCATAGGAAAACGTCGTTTCCTGCTTCACCAAAGGCACGGTCACGATTCAGGGGATTAAAGTCTTCGGTGCCGCCAATTAAAATATCGTCGCCGGGGCCGGCAAACATAATATCGATGCCTAACTTGCCAACGATGAAGTCATTGCCGTCGCTACCGTGGAGGACATCGCCAAATTGCTGTGACTGGTCACGCCCGCCACCGGATTGCGCGTCTGGTTGTGGTTGAACAACCGGGTTATCCGGGTTATTGGCATCTGTGCCGTTTACATCCGCCATCAGCAGCGGACTGATCAGTAACAAAGGGAAAAGCAAAGCCGTTTTTCCCGGGAAAAGGGTATTTTTCTTCATAACAATACTCCTGTGTATGAATAGGGGGCTGAAGGAAACGAGACTGCCGCTGCCCTCTTGTAAGGCAGTTGGCAGGCCCGCTGTGCATTACAACGATCCTGCGTAACACACCGTTTCAGCTTAAGAATCCGCTGAAATGAAGTCATAAAGAAAAGGTAAGGGTTTGGTAAAAATTGCGCCTGAAGACGGGGCGAGGTATTGGCTAAACTGGGTATGTCATTGAATAGCTGCAAACATTAGAATGGTGGTCTGGTAACGATCGGGGAGTAGATAGAATAATGAAACGAATTGTCAGCATTACCGTTGCCCTGTTGGGCATGAGCCTGATGAGCGGAGCCATCGCCGAAGACAAACGTCAGCTATTAAACTTCCCGCCGATGATGCGTGACCACATGTTGCAGAATATGCGTGATCACCTCATGGCCTTACAGGAAATCCAGGCGTTTATGGCGGTGAGTGAATACGAAAAAGCAGCCGATGTGGCAGAAACCCGTTTGGGTATGTCTTCACTGGATAATCACGGAGCCAGTCACATGGCGCAGATGATGCCGAAACCAATGCAGGATATCGGCACCGCAATGCATAAGGCGGCGAGCCGTTTTGCAGTGACGATACAGGAAATATCGGTGGATGATAGCGATCTGCGTCCGGCGCTAAAAGGGCTGGCAGAAATCACTCAGCAATGTGTCGCCTGTCATGCGGCGTACCGGGTACATTGACTAGCCTTAGAATCGGCACCTGGAATGTCGAACGGCCATCCGTTCGTGGCTGGAAGCGCCCCTTGCGTAATCCCGTCATTATGGAGCAAATCCGGTCAGTGAATGCTGATATCTGGGTATTAACTGAAACCCATGACGTGATTATTCCGGGGGAGGATTATGCATCAGCTTCCACGCTGCAAAGCCCCCATTATCCGGAAGGAGAACACAGCGCAACCATTTGGTCACGTTACCCCATCATCAGGCAACTGGAGACCTTCGACCCCTATACCGCTGTATGTGTTGAAATTAAATCGCCAATAGGAAACCTGTTGGTATACGGCTCAATTATCACTTATGCCAATGATAAAGGCAGCAAAGGCAACGCCAGAATGTGGGAAGAACACTATAAGTCGATTCTCGCCCACGAGGCGGATTGGGGGAAGCTGAGAACTGAAAATTTACCGATCTGTTGCGCCGGGGATTTTAACGAAACATTAAATGATTCGCGCTGGTATGGGACGAAAAAAGGGCGACGAATGCTGGAACAGGCTTTGCAGACTAATCATCTGGAATGCCTGACGAAAGATTACCGGATTGACCATATTTGTATCAGTCAGGATTGGGTATCAGCAACAGATATTTTTCAGTGGGAACCTCCATTATTTTCGGATAAGCCTGTCAGCGATCATTGGGGGTATCACTGTGATTTATTGTTATCTGCTTGAGCCTGGGCAGTAATTGAGAAAACTTTCTTCTATCCTCTTTTATAGGGCTGCTTTCTGCCTTTGCATAGTCAAAAATGCATCTCCATGGGAAAGGATGATGCATTTTGGCTGCCACGCTAACACTTGGTTCAGGTATTTTCTGGGACCGCTTTATTGAAATAAAAACGACAACCTCCAATATCAACACCTGAATCACACGGCTATTGTGTAAGCGTCTCTCCGTAATAAGCCAGCACACCTGTCAATCAGCTCATTTCACAACCTACCCAGTCGTTAATGTTTCCAAGTCGCCGCCCGCCAGCCATATATTCATCAATGATCTGTAACATCCCGGCACGATCAAATGAGCCAAAATGCCCGGCATGCACGGTGGATACCGGTAATTCTTTGAGCCTTAGCAGGGATTCGAGATAGACGTCTGCCTCAGAATGAAATAAGTCGTCGATCAAATCACCGTCGTACACGGTATCACCGCTGAAAAACAGACCGGT
>JBMZDK010000456.1:0-2320 GCA_049614265.1 Thiolinea sp. | reverse complement strand
TATCTTCAACAGAAGATCTGGCAATTTAATGCCGACAAACAGAACAGAAACGGAGAATCAGGGTGTTGCCGGTCTCAAACCAACGTTCGTGTCACCAGGGGCAATTACTCAAACCTACCCGACCCACTGAGGTAAAAGCACCGTAAAATGAAATATTTAACTTACGTTAATGTCAGTTCTTTTATATCCTGTATTTCATATTACGTTGATGGTCATAATCAACAGCTCCGGTGTCAGAGAGCCCTATAAAAAACAATCAATTACAATAATCGAGACCCCTACATATGTTCAATAAGAAGACCGTATTGAGTCTGGCACTGGCCAGTGCTTTAAGTGTTTCTGCGTCAACAGCAACTGCCGGTACAATGCTTGGTGCATTTATCAAAAATGATGGTTGGTCATTGACCGAGCTGGATAAGTTTAATGCAGACACCAGTAAAAAAATGGCAGTCACTACGCTGTTTTCTACTTTCGATATGCACTGGGATATACTCACGGCACGTAAATCTTCGGATTTCGAAAAACTCGTAAGACATTGATGTCAAAGGAAATTAGAATTTTTCCATTAAATGGAAAATCCGAAAAATGAAATGCCTTGGGTATAGTCTCAATATCCAAGCCTCCAATATCGTCTCGCGGGGCAGCACGCCCATGATCACTTTAATGCCTTACAGTAATCGCCATCCTGATATGTTGGCGGCTATTGCCTCCGGTGCTGACGATGTCTATATCAATAGCTGGATTGAAAGTTTCCGTGCCTGGCGGGATAGCTACCCACAAGGGGAGCGTCCAAACATCCTGTTGCGATTTGGCCATGAGTTCAATGGTAACTGGTATCCCTGGGGGAATAATCCTGAGGGACTGAAAGCAGCCTGGCGTCATATGCACAGTTTGTTTGAAGCAGCGGGCATTAATGACAGTGTCGAGTGGGTTTGGTGTGCCAGTGCCACAGATGTTGACGATTATAATGATATTACCCGTTATTATCCGGGAGACGATGTTGTCGACTGGACGAGTCTGGATGGCTACAACTGGGGAAGCAACTATGCCTGGACAACCTGGCGCTCCTTTGATGAAGTATTTAGTTCTGCTTATATCAAACTGGTTGAAAATTATCCTGAAAAACCCGTTATGATTGCTGAGGTTGGTTCTACTGAACCGGATGATCTGCCTGACCCTGAATGGGGCCAGTATGGCACTGATGCTGATGCTTCAGAAAATAAAGATGCCTGGATCACAGACATGATGGAACGCATTATGGCTGACTACCCGGCGATTCGGGCGATTTCCTGGTTTAACACCAATAAAGAACTCAGTTGGGCACTTAATTACACGGCCAGATCCGGCATGCCGAACACAGGCTTATCGGCTTATAACCAGATGGTTATGCATGAGCATTTTGAGGGGAATTTCACCGCGCTTAAAACAACCGAAACGGACACAGGAACTGAGACTGAGACTGAGACTGAGACTCCAAAAGGTGGCGGGAAAAATAAAGATAACAAGGGTGGTGGGAAAAATAAAGGCGGTGGCAAGCAGAAAACGACAGCGGTTACTACCACTGATAATACAGCGGCATCTTCTGATCAAAATGCTGAAGAAGAGCGTCTGAAAGGTATTCAGCGTGCGCTGGCAGTTAGCCGTATGCCCGCTGTGGTGGGAGAGAAGCTACGTGCACGTGAAGCTGAGGGGTTTCGCAAGATGCCTAAAGAAATTTTGGAGAAGATCCGTAATAGCCGCATGAATATTAACTGATCAGGCTAGCCTTAGCCCGCTAATCAAGTTAATTATGGCGGGGAGAATAGCTCTGGTAAATTTGCTATTCAGATGACAGCAAAGCTCCTTTTGGTTTTTCGTAAAAAGCATTAAAGGTTGGCCTATTCAGGCTGACCTTTTTTGTTCATTCCCCGCCAAATTTCTTTATATAGATAAATCTTATCTTGCCTATTCAATTTTTATTCATCCTCTGTCAAGTAAGATGATCTTCGATGTAAAGTGTAATTACTAACGGTTAGTAGTAGGAATAGAGTCACGCCAGCCTGATGCTGTACCGTCGGTATTAATGTAATTACAATGGATGACCCTTAAACACCGCTTTTATAGCGGTGTTTTTTCTTGCATTCCGTTAACGTTAAGATAACGATCACCTAACCTTGTTAGAATTATTAGTGTGACTGGTCAACAGCCATTGCTGCTGACAGAATAAGTCATATGTGGAAACTGGGTAAGGGCGGTCGTGGTGGCTGCCCTTTTTAATACCTTTTTACTTGTGATAATGGTTATTCTAACAAGTTATTTTGTGCTAAAATCAACTCATGAA
>JBMZDK010000455.1:0-2332 GCA_049614265.1 Thiolinea sp. | reverse complement strand
GTCGCTGTTGGTTGTTTAAGGGTGAGGGGTTGTGATTTTAATAACGCCTCAAACTGTTCGGTTGGCAGTGGCCTGGAATAAAAATAGCCTTGTCCAAAGTCACACCCACCTGCTGAGAGCAAGCCTGCCTGATCCTGGGTTTCAATGCCTTCCGCGATGATTTTCATATCAAAAATCTGTGCAAAACTGATGATTTCTAAACAGAGAGCCTTACCTTCATCGCTTTCGACCATATTTTTGACGAATGACTGATCTATTTTCAAATAATTACTGTTTAAGTCTTTCAGGTATGAAAGTGAAGAATAGCCGGTGCCAAAGTCATCCAGAGCCAGTTGTACGCCACCGTTACGAAAGGCTTCTAATTTTCCATTCACTTTACCGTTAAAGTCCAGCATGATGTTTTCTGTAATTTCGACCACCAGGCAGTTGTAGGGTAGTTTTAACTGATCCATGAGTTCGTACCATTCGCTCACCACGTATTCATCATGCTGGTATTGAACCGGAGAGGTGTTGATACTGAGCTGGAGATTTGGTGAATGCGTCCGTCGCCATTCCGCCAGTTGGGTCACACTTTTCTTGAATACCCAGTTGCCTATTTCAACAATTAAACCGGTTTCCTCGGCGAGAGGGATAATGCTGTCAGCACCGACTAATCCTCTGACAGGGTGGTTCCAGCGGATAAGCCCTTCGGCCTTTACAATACGACCGGTTCTGAAGTCGATAATGGGCTGGTAGAAGATTTCAAATTGTTCTTTCTGGAATGCTTCTCGCAATTCATTAATTGAACGCATTCTCTGTTGCGCTGCAGTGCGCATGTCATAGGAAAAATAGCTATAACAGTTGCGCCCCAGGTCTTTTGCGTTATACATGGCCTGATCGGCATTCATGATGAGTTCGTCAATATCATTGGCATCATCGGGATAACAGGTAATCCCGACGCTGGCTGAGACATGGAAGGTTTCAAGGTTAATAACAAAAGGCCTTGATAGTACGTCTAATATGCTATTAGCAAGATTGGCTACCTCCTGTTTTCGGGTGGCATCTTTCAGCACAACCGTAAACTCATCGCCACCCAGACGTGCAGCAATGCCTTTATTACCGACACATTCGCCTAAGCGCTGTGCTGCCTGTTTGAGTAACGAGTCGCCGTGGTGATGGCCATGGGTGTCGTTGATAATTTTAAAGTTGTCCAGATCAAGCAAGATAAGGACTACCTTGCCTGAATCCTCTTGCTGGCATTGCTCCATGGCTTCTCTGAGCTGAGCCTGAAACTGCCGTCTGTTTGGCAAACCGGTCAACAGATCAACGTTCGCTTGCCGCCAGATCAGTGCTTCCGCTTCTTTGTGGCCGGTGATGTCAGTGAAAGTACCGACAACACGATTTGCCTTGCCATTTTCATCCCGGCTGACTGCCATGCCCCGGGAAAGTGACCACACCCAATGGCCTTGTTTATGTTTGATGCGCTGCTCAAAGGAATACAGCTCGGTTTCCCCATCAAGGTGACTTTGGATGGCAGCTAATGACGCTGCTCTGTCTTCAGGGTGTATGAACGGTGGCCAGTCTGACATCTTAGTAATGAACTCACCGTCTTCGTAACCAAGAAATTTTAATAGCTGGTTAGAAAAGAACGCCTGATCTGTAACCGGATTCCAGTCCCATACGCCATCGCCGGAGCCTTCCAGAGCAAATTTCCAGCGTGCTTCACTGGCGGATAAACCTTCTTCCACTTCTTGTTGTGTTTTACGTGCTCTTTTCTGTGAATAATTGATATTTAATAGTAAACGATTAATGGTTTTGGTTAAGTCGCCAATTTCGTCGAGGCTTTGCTCTTTTTGCACATAACTCAGTGGGTTATCCGGGTCTTCCAGTAAGTTTTGTATATTTCGGATCAGCTTCTTAACCGGGCGAACGACGATCAGCATTAATCCCAGTGTGGTGGTGCCGGTGACAAAAAGGCAGATAAGTGTGACCAGCTCAAATATCTTGAATAAATATTCAAACAATTCCTTGCGCAGGTCTAAGGTGTCTATGCGTAGAGTAATCCAGTAAGCACCGTTTTCAGCCACAAGCTTTTGAGTGGTTTCCAGCCGGGTTTCATCATTTGATAGGCGAGCTTTCGATACCGGGCTTTTGGTGTTGGGTGGGGTGACTGTTTCACCGAAGGTGACCGGGCAACCGGCTGCATTACAAACGGCATAGCCTTTTACCAGGTCATGGCCCGCTAAGTGCCGGGCATAGAATTCAGGATTGCTGGTTTGGTCTTCATATTGCAGTGATAGCTCCAGTGTAGAGACTAACAGTTGTGCCTGATGTTCTAATGCTGTGATCTTTC
>JBMZDK010000454.1:0-2334 GCA_049614265.1 Thiolinea sp. | reverse complement strand
TATGAGACAAGGCGCGAACGTCAGAAACAAGGTATTGCTAATGCGGTGAAGGCTGGCAAGTATAAAGGCAGGCGTTCGGATAAGGCTAATCACAAGCGCATCATTGAACTACGCTCAACTGGTAACAGCATAGCCAGGACTGCACAGCTTTGTGAGTGTAGCCAAAGCCTAGTGAAACTGGTCTGGAAAAAGCACAACGAATCAAAAGTCGCCACATAATGGAAAAAGGCCGGTATTAAACTGGCCTGCCCTTAAAGTATCATCAGAGCAATGTGCATTCTTTACATATTGCTATTTCATGCCCTGCCCTGACTGGTCAGCTGGTTTACATATCGCATCAGCCAGCCATGCAACATAATTGCACCTACCGCAACAACCAGTGCCAAATTCATGGTAAGGCAGAATAAAAGCACCTGCCCCACCAGATTGAAAAACGCCGTTATCAATTCAGCATTCCCTGTGGTCGTGGTGTCACATCAATCACCGTTTCAGGGTGAATGATTTCGATTTCCACCAGATCACTATGCAGCCGGGATACATTCACCAGTCGGCCCGCCCTTCTCTCTTGTTGACGAATCGCCAGCACCTCAGCCGGGGTTAAGTTCTCCCGTATGGTTTCGGTAACGGGTTTGTTAAACATGCTGTGCTACCTCCGGCATCAGGTTAAGCTGTTCTTCCTCAGTGCCTAAGTAAGGGTTTCTTGAGTTGGCTAAAAGGTATTTAGCTTTACCCACTCCCCTGTCAGGATTTAATACGGTGATTTTTTCCCGTTCAGCACGTGCCAGCCATTTTTCGGCGAGTGTCTGAATATTCTTAATTCCGGTGATTAATCCACGCTCTGAAATAAAGCGTTTGGTCGGTGGCATGGTTGGTTTGATTTCCGATTTTTCGATGCTTAAAGCCCATTCGTGATACGCCTTTTCCAGTTCATCCGGCATAAGGTTTTCATCGTCCGTTTCAACCTTACGCGTAAGGTTAGAATCGGCTTCCTGTAAAGGTTTGACGGGTTCTGGCTGGTCAACCTTACGCGTAAGGTTATTGGGCAGCTTTGGCTTACGTTTTACGCTGTATCCCAGCCTTGAAAGTGCTTCAATGTAGATGCCGTTGCGTGTCCCGGTGAAATGGAAACCGGATTCAAAAGCAATCACAAATACCAGTGATGCAAACATCATCGCCGCCGCAAAAGTTGACGCTGAAATCTCCTTTAGCCAGCGTACAACCGCCGTATGATTTTGCTCGACATATTCAAGGTCTTTTGAGGTTTCAACCAGGGCTTTTTTGTTTGACTGTTGAGCGAGTAGGGCGGACTGTATCCGGCCTTGCTCACCAGCCGCCCGCGCCTCAAACCCGGCAGCCTTCGCTAAATTTGCCCGCTGGCAGTTACCGGAACATTGCTCCGCTAATGAGCGGAAACGGGCAGCCTCAGACCGATAGTAAGCCTCTTGACTGACTGGCACCTGATCGGGTGTATTGAGCTGACCAAGCACAGCTGACAGGGTAGGGGAGTTCATGGAACGGTCACGCACCAAACTATCCTCACGTTCTGAACTGGTGGCCACTTCTGAGAAAATAACAAAGGTCAGTATTAACAACGTGACCAACAGTGCAGCAAGGTTTTGTTTCACGCTGCTGTAAAGATTGCGCTGACCTAACGTGATAGCCACGGTCGCTGTTAGTCCGATAATCGCAAATATCCAGTTCACAAATGTCCAGGCTCTTGGATCAAGCCCGCCAGCACCAAAGAAGATTAATGCAAACGCGCCGGTAAGCAGGATACCGCCTGCTACATACAGGTTCAGCGTTCTGTTGTTGCTGAGGTATTCATCATAAATCTGTTCTACTGGCTTAGTCGCTACCAGACGTTGTATTTCTGCCTCAATCGCCGCGCCTCTGGTCATGGCGTAGATTGCCAGTATCAGGATAATCAGCATGGCAATGGATAAAACGGTTAAATTCATTTTGACTGCTCCTTATGCCATTGCTGACAGTGTTGAAAGGCCCATGGCAAATAGTGCCGCGTGACCATCATAGTGATATTCGAGTGCTTCACAGATTGAGCGGGTCAGGCATAGCCCGCCGATGAAATAGGGGAGAGTTAATAGTCGCGTATTGAATGATTCTGCATTACTCAGGCCATCGAACACGACCAGCAACAGAAAGGCCGAATAAGCAAAGATTTTCAGAACAAAGCGGAAACACGCGCCGGTGCTGATAACAGGTAAGGTGGTGTCAGGCTGTAAGGCATTCATACGGTAGCCTCCAAGCTTTTCAGATACACACTGGCACGTTCCAGCCGACTTTCCCGCGCTTTGGCTTCAGCTTCGCTCAGATCAT
>JBMZDK010000453.1:0-2349 GCA_049614265.1 Thiolinea sp. | reverse complement strand
CATTGTCTTTCAGCAAGTATTGTATGGGGGTCTATCATACCGCTGGTAGTGGTATTAAGCGTAACCGCTTTCGTGAGATTGACCGGCATATCCAACGTATGTAACCCCTTTTTAAATTATGTGACACAGGACTCGTAATGATGAGTTTTTCTGCTTTGACATCTGATTTTATGATTCATCTGGTGATAAACACAGCTTTTCTGCTGCTGTTACTACGGGTAGTGTATTACCGTCATGGTGGCAGTCGTGATGAGCTATTCAGTTTTTTCTTATTTGGCCATGGTGTTTATGTTGTCACCGGGTTGATGCATAACGTTGATATCTCGATGGGCTTTGCCTTTGGACTGTTCGCTGTTTTTTCTATGTTGCGTTACCGAACGGAAGCGATCTCACTGCGTGATATGACCTATCTGTTTGTGGTGATCGTACTGTCATTACTGTCTGCGGTTGGGCCATTAAATGTGGCTGAGCTGGTGCTGCTGAATACAATAGTCTGTGCGATTGTGGCTGTCGCCGAATCGGGAGCTTTTGCACCGCGAACCACAACACAGACTGTGGTCTATGATCGTGTTGATAATTTACAGGCCGGGCACCGGCAGGCTTTGCTTGATGATTTGAGTGAACGGGTTGGTCATAAGGTGTATAGCATTGAAATTGGCGAGATTGATTTTGTCCGTGATTGTGTTCGAATCAGGGTTACTGTTGATCCGTCCACAGCAACACAACATGCCCGCAAACAGACGCAGGGTGAGCAGGGGGCCAAAACGCCTATGATTGATAAAGTGTTGCCCTGAGTTTATTTTGTGCAGATGTTCTGTTTTTTGTGGTAAGAGAATGATGAAAATACAGCCGTTATCGATTATTCAATATAGAGACATTCGCCAGTTCAATCTGCTGAGTTGGTATGGCCTGCTTTTTTTACTCGTTATTATTGCTGCTAATATGCGCATTGCCTACGCGGCAGACGCTGAAGTGCGTGCTCATATCCTGCAGGTTTCTGATCCGGTAAAAAGTGGCGAATATGTACGAAAACGCTTTGTGTCACAGCAGGATAAGGCTTTTGGAGCGGATGATCAGCGTAAAAAAATGCTGATTATGGGGGATAGTCATGCGCAGGATTTTTACAATGCCTTATCGGAAAACAATATTAACCAGCGATACCAGGTTCGTACCCGACGTATTCCGGCTATCTGTGGCGTGTATTTAGGCCCGGAGGATATTAGCGGGCTGATAGAGAAGAAGCATATTCCAATCTGTGACAAGGCAGGCACATTAGCAGCCGCAATGCCACAAATTCAGCAAGCTGATGTAGTAATAATTGCTGCTAACTGGAAATTGTGGTCGGCGCAGCGTTTGAAAACCACGGTTAAGAATCTGCAGATCAAATCGTCGCAAAAGCTATTCGTTGTTGGGCGTAAAAACTTTGGTAAGCTTAATCTGCGCCAATACCTCCGTATGCCTACTGCTGAATTACGGCAACTGCGTAATCCGGTACATGGTGCACAACAGGAAATTAACCGGATTATGAAACAAACTTTATCTCCCGGAGTATTTGTCGATATTCAGGGGCTGATCTGCCGGAATGAAGCCGATTGTCCGCTATTCACACCACAAACCAGACTGATCAGTTTTGACGGGGGACATCTGACGCCTGATGGGGCAAAATTTGTCGGTGGTGTGGTATTGCAGCATGCGCCACTGAATGAATTGTGACCCGACCCGCTGAGGTGATTGGAGTTTAAGCCCGATAGTTTAAGCCCAATAGTATGTGTGTCATTGAACACCACCTCTGTCATGCTGATGGGCAGGTTTGCCTGAATGAGTGCAACCCTGCCGGAAGTTTAGCTATTCAGGTCGCCACATGAGACACATCGTTATCTGGTGAATAGATATCCAGAATATTCCAGTGTCCGGTGGTAGGCGTCGGGTTATTGATCATTGCCACATCAATTACCACCGGCCCGCCCTCAGCAATCGCATGTTTTAACGCAGGCAACAGTTCATCCGACGACTCAATCCTTACTCCTTTTGCACCGTATGCTTTTGCAATAGCCGCATAATCCGGCCCAAATTCAGGTGCGCCTGCAGCACCGGGGAACGTGGTGCCGTAAGTCAGTCCGTAATGCGCTTTCTGCAAACCGGCAATCGTGCCAAAAGCATTATTATTCATAATCAACCAGATAATACTCAGGTTTAATTCCACTGCCGTTGCCAGCATCGCCGGATTCTGGCCAAAACCCCCATCACCCACCAGTGAAATCACGGTGCGATCCGGTGCCGCCATTTTTGCGCCAATCGCCGCCGGTGGCCCGAAGCCCATAGTCGCAAACCCACCCGGTGTCAAAATAC
>JBMZDK010000452.1:0-2413 GCA_049614265.1 Thiolinea sp. | reverse complement strand
GAAAAACTACGATCCCTATAGTTTACATCATTTCTCCGCTCCATCAGCCAACTATAAACACATACCTCATCAATAGTATTGGTTTGAAGAACGTCACTTTCACCAACTATTTTTTTATAAGCTTTTATAGTTGAAGCATGATCTCCTCTTACTCTTTTCCCATCAACTTTCTCAGGCCCTTCGTTCTCTGATAAACGCCAAATATAAATCCCATTATTCTTAGCAAAGCCAATATCATTAATTGCTAACTCAGCTCGCATTGCATAGAAAACAGAATAATACAACTGAACAACTGACCATGAGTGGAGGCCATGAGAAATTGAATTTATTGCTTTCGCTATACTAAAACAAGACTTATAGTAAAGATCCAAAGCATCCTTTCTAAGATTTACCTTGGCTTCTTCTACTTCAATATCATTAAGTTTGGCCACCAACTTTAGGCGGGACACTCCTTGAGAATCAGCGGGTTAGATATTTTCCTCCCCCGCCGTTTTCTGGGTAATGGGAGCGGTTTCATTTCTGCCAGTAGCCACTCGAAGAGATCCGGAAATTTCTGCCCAAATAAACGGCTGGCTGGCGTAGAACCATCGGGTTGTCGAATGCCATAATTATGGATGACTGTCAGCGCTTTCAACCGCGTTGGTGTTAGTCCACGCCCATTATGGTAAAGCTGTGCCAGACAACCATTTCGCCCTTCCACCGCAGACGATGTCCGCTGAAAGTGTCTCACCTTGTTTTCACACCATTGTCGCCAGTGTTGAATTTGCTCCTCAGACAAACGCTGCGTCAGCGGATCATCCTGATAGGCCTGAAGTGCTTTCTTCCAGGCTGACTGATACAGTCGGCGAGGCTCTTTTTTCCGGGTCTGTTCCATTCGCTCATGCCAGTACACCACGGGCATCATCCGGTTTTTTACCCAGTGATTCTGTGTTGGATCGGAGACCCCATCTTCCAGCAAGGTGTTAATCCACAGCCACCAGACACCGACATGCTGGCTCAGGTCATCCATCTGTCTTCTGAACTTCTTCAAATAGCCTTTGGGGTCGCTGATCAAGCGTTCTTCAGCCAGGGTTTCCAGTGTTTCTGACTCACACTGTAGTGCTGTGAGTACGGTGGACTGATCCTGTGCCAGGCCGCTGGCCGGATCGAAGGGGTGAACAATGTCACTCATCGCCTGCTGGTGCTGACGGTAAGCTGTTTGAGCATCCAAACATTCCTGGTGGACTTGTTCTGCACGCCTGACCTCCGCTTCAAAACGGGCGGTCTCATCAGGGTTGCATTGAGCTTTTTTCTGGTGTTTTACCAACTGTTTGCGGGCTTTTTCCAGTGAATCAGCCAGCGTTTTGGTGGCCCGCCCCAAGGGTAATGACAGCCAGCGACTCAGGTCATATTGTGCATGAAATAAATCGGCACCCGCCTGACACTGGAAACCGGTCAGTGACAGTTTAATCAGGGCTTTTGCCCGGTCGCTCACCGCATGCCGAACCGTCAGACCCAATGCTTCCAATCGCCCGCAAGCACGGGTTTTCCAAGTTTCATAACACCGATCATCAGCCGGTTCTTCCAACAAAATGTACCGGGAGGGCAAATCCATCATCACCAGCACCATCATCTGGCTAAAGAACGTTTCATCCATGGCGACCGTACGCTCAGATTCCGGGCAGTGAGCAGACGCTTCCTGTACTTGCTGAAACTCAGCGAGATGCTGTTCCAGCTCACGTACCCACTGACGCAGAGCACTGGCCGAAACCCCAACATGGGTGTCGATACGGAGAAGCCGGAAATACTCACTCAACTGATCTGCCCCTACATGATGCTTCAGGCCGAACAGGTAGAGGGTGGCACAGCACAAACGCCGGAGGAATGAGCTACCTTCCTCCGTCTCCCAAAAATACGACTCGGAATACTGGTTTCGGCGTTTATAAGCTTGCAGATGGCGATGAACCGAACTTTTACTCCGGTGACACTGCTCTGCGAGTTGGCGAACACTCTGGTAGCCAAAGGTACAAATTGTGGTGATAATGAGTTGGCTGCCAGCTCGGATGCTCTGGGTAACAGAGGTTTTTTTGGTCATTAACTCAGCATAGCTGACGCCATGCTGGCAGCGCTTCGATTTTGTATAATTTCGAGCTATATCGTTAGGGATTGTCCCGCTTTAAGTTGGTCGCCGCTTGCTTCGACTGTTTGCTCATAGCCCTATTATTACAAGGTAATAGTCCGGATGGGTAGTAAAATTACCAATATACTCCGCCCATTCATTATTGATTAATAAGCTCAATGCTATATGAATGGGTGGAGTATATGATATCTTTTTTAATTAAAAAAAGTTTAGTAGAATTTACGGGTGCTGACCTGAATAGACTTTACACCTTTATCGATTTTTACTGATTCACGGCCCTGCGTATCCCCATCC
>JBMZDK010000451.1:0-2413 GCA_049614265.1 Thiolinea sp. | reverse complement strand
AAACCAACCGGCAACAAGCTTGTTAACATCGCCTGAAACCAACCCCACACCGTAAGCTATCTCTCATTAATCACAATGAGAGCTATCGTTATGAACTGGATGTTGTTTTGGGATGTATTGAATAAAGTCAGCATCGTTGCCGGGTTGGCTGCGTTGCTGGTGTCGATTTCTATCCGTTGGTATTTACGCCGCAAGGAACGGCGTGACCATGATCTGATTAATGTACGGCTGCGGGTGGCGGAGGATGCTGTGCTGTCGATGCAGGGACACATCCGGCGTAAGGATCTGACCCGTGCCGAGGTGTTGGGTATGCTGGGGATGTTGCCGATGCGTGAAACGGGAAAGCGTTTTGAACTGACCGCACTGAGTAGTAAGGCGTTTTTTGATGATCTGGAGGCAGCGCAGGTGAACCCGAAGGTGAATGAGGTGGTGATTCCATGTAGTGTGGCAGAGCTGGCGCAGTTTGACCGTGAAGATTTACAGCTGGTTTGTATAGTGACGGGCACATTGCCGGAAACAACGGATGATGCGACTGACGCAGATACTCTCCAGCCACCAGCGAATCTGGCCTGATATATTTCCGGTGCAACAGGGGGCGTTATGACAACCTATTTTATTTCCCGCCATCCCGGCGCAGTGGCCTGGGCTGAATCAGAAGGATTTCATGTTGATCAGCGTCTCGCGCATTTTGAAGTGGCAATGGTGCAGCCCGGTGATATCGTACTGGGCACACTGCCGGTTCACCTGATCGCTGAGGTTAATGTCCGTGGCGGGCGTTACTACCACCTGACACTGAGCTTACCGGCAGCATTGCGCGGGAAAGAATTATCGGCGGCGGAAATGCGGGAATATGGTGCTCGTCTGGAAGGTTTTTCAGCACGACGTGAAAACTGAACAGCATGATTCCACTCAGCTGATCTGCCGAATCAATCCCGCCAGTTTTTCCACGCCGGATTCAATACGTTCCAGCGGTATCGAAGACAGGCCCAACCGGAAATAGCGCAGCGGTTGTGGTTCCTGCATAAAGTAGACATCGCCCGGTTCAATCAGGATGCTGTGTTCAGCGGCTAGTTGCTGTAGTTGACGGCAGTCGAGTCCTTCCGGCCCCTCAACCCAGTAAGCAGTGCCACCAAAGGTTGGCGGCAATGAGGTATCAGGCAGGTGCCGTTGCAGCACTTCCTGCAGGAGTTGCCAGCGCTCACGGTAAACCCGGTGCAGGCGGCGGACAAAAACATCGTGGTGACCGCGTGACAGAAACAACGCGATAATGCTTTCATTATTCCCCGGCGCATGGCGCAACATCAGCCGACGCAGTGCCCGCGCTTCGCGAATTAATTCCGGTGCCGCAACCAGATAGCCAAGCCGCAATCCGGGGGCCAGCGTTTTTGACAGGCTGCCGACATAGATGACCCGGCCACGGGTATCGAGGCTCCATAAGGACGGGCTGGGCGTACCGAGGTAGTTAATCTCGCCCTCATAATCATCTTCGATAATAATGAAATTGTATTTTTCCGCAGCATCCAGTAAGGCTTTACGCCGCTCCAGCGACATGGTGACCGTTGTCGGGGCCTGATGGCTGGGGGTGACATAGACGTAATCGCAATCCGCCAGATTATCATCCACAATCAAACCCTGTTCATCCACCGGCAGACCACGCATGGAAG
This sequence comes from Thiolinea sp., assembly GCA_049614265.1. GTDB lineage: Bacteria > Pseudomonadota > Gammaproteobacteria > Thiotrichales > Thiotrichaceae > Thiolinea. The sequence goes on along the minus strand of JBMZDK010000451.1, from coordinate 749 downwards.
ACGCTTTCAGTGAAAAGATATTGCGCGCATCCGGATAACCCGGTTCCTCAATACCAATGCATTTATCCTGCATCAGCAACCGCCCCAGCAGATACAGCGCATGTTGCGCACCCAGCGTAATCAGAATCTCATTTTCTGTTGCCCTGACACCACGCTGAGGTAAAACCCGCGTCCGCAGTTGTTCAACCAGCGCCGGTGTATCCGCATCAAAATGATCCGTCGCCCAGCTTTGAATCGCCGCATTATTGTGGGTGTAACGCGAACAATCCCGCCATTCCGAACTGGGAAATAAGGCCAAATCAATCTGACCGCTGATGAACGGATAGGTATAGGATTTCCAGTCCTGTGGTTTAACGATATTCCGCTGTGTACTCAGCGATACACCAAGGCGCTGTGCCCAATCCGGCCCGGAAGTATCACTGCTGCTTTGTTGTGCTGTATTCGACACCAGCAGCGTCGCTTTACTGTCCCGCAGCAATTCGCTGACAAAATAACCGCTGCGTTCGCGTGCCTCCAGATAACCATCATCCACCAGGTGGCTGTAGGCCTCCATCACCGTGTTACGCGCGACTTTCAGTTCCTGTGATAACTTACGGGGTGACGGGACTTTTTCACCGGCAGGAATGTAGCCATCAAGAATAGCCGTTACCATCAACTCCCTGATCTGGGATTGCAGGGTTTTGCTGCTGTCAGGGTCAAGATGGAAAAGGTGTTCGCGCATAGAGTCGGGCTTGTTGGGGAAAGGGAAA
>JBMZDK010000450.1:0-2415 GCA_049614265.1 Thiolinea sp. | reverse complement strand
ACGCTGTTTACGGTCAACTTCAAAGCGGTGCAGGCCGTCCTTGGCCTGATAATTATCCGGGTCTTCGACTAGTGAAACCGGTAGGGCAACACGGGTGATATTGGTGCCACGCATTGCCAGCGAAGTGAAGGCATGATGGTCACGGTTGGCCGGGCTGTCTGTGCCACGTTTGCCCACAGTGATTTTATGAATTTCTGTCGGCTTGTGTGGATTACGCACGTCGAACAGAGAGAGTTTCAGTCCCTGTAATAATGCCCAATTGCCGCCATCATCTTCCGCTTCTTTACCGACGCCCAGCAATAAACCATCACCGAGAGGGTGCAGGTAATCGGAGAAGCCCGGAATAATCAGCTCTCCGGTCACTTTCAGGTTGCGTGGATTACGCAGGTCAACCACATACAGCGGGTCTGTGCGCTTGAAGGTAACGAAGTAAGCATAGTCTTCGAACAGGCGTGCACCATACAGCTGTTCACCGGGCTTGCCTAAGGGTTTTGGCGAGCTTTTATTCGGCAGGCGTGACAGGGTGATTAACTGTTTTTTGGTCGGATGTTCTGCCATTGCTGTCAGTACAACAGGTGATTGTGTGGCGGGGTCTTTGCTCTTTTTACTTGTGCGTCCGTTATAGGTGACAACACGCAGGTTTCCTTTCTGGTCTTCGTCCAGCTGGAATGAACTCAGTTCAGTCCATTTGAAATTCCCCAGTACCGCACCGGAGCCGCGATAGTCGAATCCTTTGCCGCTAAAGGCAAATTTGTGAATCAGCCGGTTACCAATATCAGTTGGAAAACGGGTTTTATTCAGGTGTTCTTCTGAACCGCTGTAGTAGCCGGAAGTGATGTATAGAGCTTTTTGTGAGGCATAGACTGTTGTGCCCCAGCCGCCACCAAACCAGCCCATGCTCTGAAAACGGAAATCAGCTGCATTCAGATCTACTGCCAATATGGTTGTCAAACTCCAGTTAGTCAGATCGTGTGGGTTAAGGAAGAAATTACCTGATTTAATCAGTGCATGAGCGCCTGGTTTGCCGGGCGTGCGGTAGTAGGGAATTTGATCGCTGATTGTCCATGCCTTAATTTCATCAGCCATTTCCTGTCGCACCGCGGCTTTTTCTGTTGTGGTTAACGGCTTGCGGGTCTCAAGGTATTTGTAGGTCGAAGGAAATGAGAAGCTATAACTGTTTAGCACCAGATACAGTTTATCTTCGATACGCCGGGTGGTTTTTACCGAGCCTTCCAGTCTGGTGTGACGTAGCGTGCGGGGGCGGGATTTATTCCGGATATCAACAATAATGACACTGCTATTATTGCTCCAGCCCCGGTCATTATTACGCACTTTATTGCGATAACTGCTGCCGACAACGATCAGTTTCTGTTGTTTGGCCAGTAAATATATACCATTCAGTTGCATATCATTGCCGAAGCCGATGGCAGAAACCTGTTTGAGCTGATCACCCTGATGTTGGGTGTCGTAAATTCTGATAGCTGCGCGGTTATTGGCATTTTCGATGGCGTACAGGTAACGACCGTCTGTCTTCACATAGTCGGCTTCATCAACTCCCTGTTCCTGCACATTGGTGCTGGATGATTGCGGCGCAGCTTTTGCAGCTGGCTTGGGGGCTGCCATTGGTACGGGTCTGGGTGATCCATGGAAACGCCGGTTGCAGTTACCATAATTATGCTGGTGTTCCCGTGATCCAACATGGCTATGAGTAACCGCTTTTGTACATCCCCAGACTGCGGGGTGGTCGTGTGATTCATTCGCTGTATAAGGCTGTGGATTATCGATTTTTATCTGATCGATGAGCTGTTGATGAATCCGTTGATTCACCTGTTTGTGTGTCAGTTGCTGTAACAGTCCGTTGTTATCGCCAACCGCTTCGGCAAACGAAAGGGCGGGAAAGAAGCAGAATACAATGAATAAGCTGCGTATGTTCATAATGAGTCCTTCTCATGTTGTTGCTGTTTTTGTCATTTATAACGGATTTTTACACGGTGTTCCGTGAAGAAATTCACAGAGGTTGCTTATCAATGGATAAACAAAGGTTTTGGAGTCAGGGTAACCATTAATCCGGTAACTAAAACCTTCAGGCGATCTGGCCACTTTATTGATATGGTTTGCAAAATTATTCCGCTAGTCTGTTTGGTAAATATAATTTATTTCTAAAATAGATATTTTGTATGCAACGACTACTCTTTGTTCAAACTGTACATTTCCGGTCAGTGATTTACCTGTCTTTATTTTTTGCATTTTTATGCGCTGTTTTTTTATTCACAGGAAAGCAATCTCCATTATTGAATGATCAGTTGGTTACCGCCAGTGATGATGCAACTATAGAAAGAACGGAGGGGCATCAGCTGTCAGGCTTGTTTCCCGCCGGTTTGGAAAACAAGGCTATTCCTTTTGCACAATGGCAGG
>JBMZDK010000449.1:0-2425 GCA_049614265.1 Thiolinea sp. | reverse complement strand
TTCAGAGGCTTTGGCGGCCCTCAGGGCATGATGGCTATCGAGTACGTAATTGATGATATTGCCCGTCATTTACAGCTGGATCCGCTGGCAGTGCGACGCCTTAACTTTTATGCCAGTAGCGAGGATGCGCCTAAGGGGCTGCGCAATACCACCCATTACGGCATGGAAGTCGAAGACAATATTATCCAACGGATAGTCGATGAATTAGTCGTCAGTTCGGACTATCAACAACGCCGCACTGACATGATTGAATTCAACCGCCATCACCGTTACCAGAAACGCGGTATTGCACTGACGCCGGTGAAATTTGGCATTTCGTTCACCGCCACCTTCTTCAATCAGGCTGGCGCACTCATCCATATTTACAACGATGGTACGGTGCAGCTTAACCACGGCGGTATGGAAATGGGCCAGGGCCTGTACACCAAAGTCGCGCAGGTCGTTGCCGAAGAATTACAGATCGACCTCAGCCAGATTCGTTGCACGGCCACCAGCACCGATAAAGTGCCCAATGCTTCGGCCACCGCTGCCTCATCCGGCTCCGACCTCAATGGCATGGCGGCACAGGATGCGGCGCGTAAGCTCAAACAGCGCCTTACCGATTTCGCCGCAGACGAATATGGCACCAGCCGTGATGCCATTACTTTTCACGATGGCCAGGTCATTATCAGGCAACAAACCGGCAATGAAAAACACCTCAGTTTCGCGGAGCTGGCAAATGCAGCCTGGCTTAACCGCGTCTCCCTGTCAGCCACCGGGTTCTACAAAACACCCAAAATTCACTACGACCAGGCCAGCATGACCGGTCGCCCGTTCTACTACTTTGCTTATGGCGCAGCAGTCAGTGAAGTGGAAATCGACACCTTAACCGGTGAAAATCGTATCTTACGGGCCGATATTCTGCATGATGTGGGTAATTCGCTGAATCCTGCACTGGATATTGGCCAGATTGAAGGCGGCTTTATTCAGGGCGCTGGCTGGCTCACCACTGAAGCTTTGTGGTGGAATGATGCGGGCCGGTTAATGACACATGCGCCATCTACCTATAAAATCCCGGTGGCTGGTGACATCCCGACTGAATTCAACGTTAAGCTGCTGGAAAACAACATCAATCCCGAAAAGACTATCTACCGTTCAAAGGCGGTGGGCGAACCCCCGTTAATGCTGGCAATGTCAGTATTTTTTGCGCTGCGTGATGCGGTAGCTGCGGTGGCAGATTATCAGGTGAATCCACGCTTGCATGCTCCCGCAACACCGGAAGCCATTCTGAACGCGATTGACCAGCTTGAACAGGGTGCTGATACCGTATGAAGCGCTTTGTCATCGTCACTGTACTGGAAACCAAAGGCTCAGCGCCACGGGATGCCGGAACTAAGATGCTGATATCTGCCGATGGGACACTGGGTACGATTGGCGGTGGCATGCTGGAGTATCAGGTCATCCAGACATCTCGTGAATTGCTCACCCGCAACACACCCACTGATTTCACTCAACAACAGACCTATGTCCTCGGCACCCAACTGGGGCAGTGCTGTGGTGGACAGGTACAGATAAATTATCAAATCACCGATAATGCTGAGTTATGGCAGGATCCATTACATTCAAACCGCCAGCAATTTAATATTGTGCTGTTTGGTGCCGGACACGTTGGGCAGGCCATTGTTAATATCCTGCAAACACAACCCTGTCAGGTACATTGGGTAGACAGCCGTGAAACCCTGTTCCCCGGTGAATTACCTGCCAACGTTACCCGCTACACGCCGGACACACCAGCCAGCCTGATACAGGAAATGCCTGCTAACAGTTACTTTCTGGTTATGACGCACGATCATGCGCTGGATCTGGAACTTTGTGACCATATCCTAAGCAGGCAGGAATTTTGCTTTCTCGGACTCATCGGTTCAGAAACCAAAGCAACCCGCTTCAAACGGCAATTATTGCGACGGGGCTTAGGGCAACAGGATATTGACAGACTTACCTGCCCGATTGGCATTAGCGGGATTGAAAGCAAGTTACCATCGAGTATTGCGGTGGCGGTAGTGGCGCAGTTGGTAGGATTGCAGGAGAAAGACACCCCCTCGTCCCGGGGGGTGAGGGTGGGAAACCATTCAGCTAACCTCAGCACTAAATTTGTGCCACGACCAAAAGAAAAATCCCCTCTGCCTCCCCTGAGCAACGTTTACAAAGCAAAACGTTTGAATCAAAGGGGAGTACCCTCCAGACAAAATGTGCCTTCATCGGAGAGCCTCCCCCTTTGCAAAAGGGGGAACGAGGGGGATTTAAACACCCGGCAACACCAGGACTCTATCCAATGACCCAAACCATCCCACCCCGCCTCGAACTTCGCGGCATCAGCAAATACTACCCCTCAGTGGTCGCTAATAAAGATGTCAGCCTTACCGTTATGCCCGGTGAAATTCATGCT
>JBMZDK010000448.1:0-2456 GCA_049614265.1 Thiolinea sp. | reverse complement strand
CAGGCATAAGCCCGATCCGGTAATTTACCGGTGCGCTCCAGCATTTGTTCACGTGCTTCTTTGCCAATAATTGACTGGAACCAGCTCACCATCTCCGGAAACGGATAAGGGCCACAGGCGGTACCCAGCGCATAATGGGTATCATCCATATTGGTCACCCAGTCACGGAATGCTTCATTAATCGCATCTTTCAGAGTACGACTGCCGTCTTCCACTGCAATCACTTCCGCACCCATCTGCTCCATCCAGAACACATTAGGCCGCTGGCGTTCAACATCAACTGCGCCCATATAGATAGTGCAGTCAAAACCAAATTTTGCCGCCATCGTCGCTGTGGCCACACCGTGCTGCCCCGCACCAGTTTCCGCGATTACCCGCTTTTTCCCCATACGCCTGGTCAGCAGCCCCTGCCCCATGACATTATTTGCTTTGTGCGCACCGGTGTGATTCAGGTCTTCGCGCTTAATATAAATCTGAGCGCCACCAAAATGCTTAGTCAGATTTTCAGCATAGGTAATCGGTGTTGCACGACAGGAGTAGGTTGACATTAGCTGGCGATATTCTTCCCAGAATGCCGGATCAGCTTTAGCATCAAGGTAAGCCGCTTCCAGCTGGTCAAAGGTTGGCACCAGAATTTCGGGGATAAATGCCCCGCCAAACTGATTGAAATAACCGGAGTGTTTCATCGTTATAGGCCCTCGGTAGAAGTTACCGCCGGTGTGATTCGTTGCGGTAAAGTTTGAATAGTTTGTGAGAAATGAAAACGATCAGTACGGCAATAAATATCGCAGTAAATTGCCGCACGGTGTTCGCCAAAATGTAAAGTGCGCCCAACGTGTAATAAGGGGGCGCGTGTATTGGTTGTTAATACCCCGGCAATGGACTGATCGGGATAAATAATGGTGAAGGTCTGCTCAGCAGCACTGGCCTCAAGAAAGTAAACGGATTTTACAATCCGCGACAGCGAGTCACCTTCCAGATTCTGTTGTTCGATATTATGGAACAAACCGGCATCCAGGTAGATCACTTCCAGCAATACCGGCTCATTCGCTACCCGGCTTAGCCGTTTCAACTGATACGCTGCCCGCCCGGCAAAACGCTCCGGAAGCCTGGCATTATCTTTCAGCAGCGTCGGGGGCGACAGCAAGGTGATTTCAGCATCCAGTTCACCCTGTTCAAAGGCTGCACTGGTACCGGCAAGTGAAAACAGGTCAATCTGCTGCACAGGTGGTAAGACATAAGTTCCGGAGCCGCGTTTACGCTGTAAAACGCCTTCGCGTACCAGCAAGTCAGTGGCCTGGCGCACCGTGGGACGACCAATTTCATACTGGCGTGCCAGTTCATGTTCTGACGGGATTTTCGTATTCACCGCATACACATCTGCCGCAATATCCACCCGAATACGCTCAGCCAGCTGCTGGTATAACGGTAATGGTGATTGCGTATTCAGTGACATGATGTTCGTTGTGGTTGATTAATGTCAGCCTAGAATAGCGAGCGCCCCACTAAGTTGTCAAGACAACTTATCAATTAATCAGATGATACCAATCAGGCAACGGTGAAATCTTTACCAAACCCTTACCTTTCCTTTATGACTGCCAAACCCGGCAAACCTACACTGGTCAGGCGTCGCACATTTAAGCCACGCAACAAACCAAACCAGCGGTAGAACCGCCACACCCCGCCTGCAGGAATGACAACGACCCGGCAGGCAATGGAAATCCCCGATTTCCACATGACTGAAAAGGAAACCATTATGAAATCACTACCCACCTTACTCCTTACCTCACTGATTATCGGTGTTTGTCACAGCGCAGCTTTTGCCGCTGAGCATAAGATTGCGATTAAAGGCATGGCATTTAGCCCGGCTGAATTGAGCGTTGAAGTGGGCGACACGCTAACCTTCACCAATGAAGACCTCGCGCCCCACACCGGCACCGCGACCGACAAAAGCTTTGATACCGGCATTCTGAATCAGGGAGAAAGCAAGACGGTGGAAATCACCAAAGAGGGCACCATTGATTACTTCTGCGGTGTACACCCATCCATGAAAGGCAAAGTGACGGTCAAAGCTGCTGCGCCTGCGGGTACGGAAACGACTGAAGATAAGGAAGAGGAATCCGGTGGATCCAGTTCGTCGTACTAAAACGCGCCGGATCTTAACGAGGGAATGGTAAACGGCGTGTCAAGTTATCAGGCTACGGCTTCCTGACAAGCTTATACACGCATTGCTTTCCACCCACCGGACGCATTCCGGTGGGTGGAAACTAAATCACAGCAACTCTGGCTTACGACAAATGATGCGGTTCAGTCATGCCATAAACCGGCGTGTCCAGACCTTCCAGCCGCGCCTTAATCTGTAAAGACAGGTACTGTGAATAATGCCGTGACTGATGCAGATTACCGCCATGGAACCACAGCGCTTGCTGCTGCGTTGGTTTCCACATATTGCGCAA
>JBMZDK010000447.1:0-2462 GCA_049614265.1 Thiolinea sp. | reverse complement strand
TCGTAGATAACATCATCCATCTTGGAACCGGTATCAATCAAAGCAGTAGCAATAATTGTCAAACTACCACCCTCTTCAATGTTTCGTGCCGCACCAAAAAAGCGCTTTGGACGATGCAGGGCATTAGCATCCACACCACCTGTTAACACTTTTCCTGAAGAAGGGATAACTGTGTTATAAGCACGAGCCAAGCGTGTAATAGAATCCAGCAGGATGATGACATCTTTCTTGTGCTCAACCAAACGCTTCGCTTTCTCAATCACCATTTCCGCCACCTGGACGTGGCGTGAAGCAGGCTCATCAAAGGTGGAAGAAACGACCTCCCCCTGAACCATACGCGACATCTCGGTCACTTCTTCTGGTCGCTCATCAATCAAGAGAACAATCAAATGGCAGTCAGGATAATTTGACGTAATACTCTGCGCCATATTCTGCAGCATCAGGGTCTTACCTGCTTTTGGCGGTGCAATAATCAGACCACGCTGACCACGACCAAAAGGCGCTACAATATCAATTACCCGGGCGGTAATATCTTCACGGCTACCATTGCCACGCTCCATCCGCATACGCTCATTTGGATGCAAAGGCGTCAGGTTTTCGAACAGGATTTTATTGCGCGCTTGCTCAGGCGATTCAAAGTTGATCGTATCAACCTTCAATAACGCAAAATAACGCTCATTATCTTTAGGCGGGCGTATTTTCCCGCTAATACTGTCACCGGTACGTAGCCCAAAGCGCCGGATCTGGCTAGGCGAAACATAAATATCATCAGCACCCGCAACATAGTTCGAGTTTTGTGAACGCAGAAAGCCGAAGCCGTCCTGCAAAATCTCCAGCACTCCATCACCGTAAATATCTTCACCACTGTGCGCATGCGCTTTCAGCATGGCAAATATGATGTCTTGTTTACGGGCGCGGGAGATACTTTCTACGCCCATAGACTGGGCTAATTCAAACAACTCAGAGGTTGGTTTTTTCTTTAATTCGGATAGATTCATAGATTAGTAGGTAAAGCGTTTATGCTAAAGGCATTCCATTGAAACAGGGAGTCGACTTCCGGCACACCTTATTAACCATAAGGTTGCACAATTGTTTTCAGAAGCTCATTCTCGGAAAAAGAAATCGAGATCACAGGGAACAAGAACCCGGACAGGGATCATTAACCTAAAGCTAGCACGGACTTACGGAAGAGTCCAGAAAATAGTTGAAAGTTTTACCAGCGGTTGGTTTTTACTGCCAACCGCTGCATGTATTGGTTCAGATATGCTGATCGATGAAAGCAGATAGCTGGGATTTGGATAATGCCCCAACCTTAGTTGCCTCAACATCACCGTTCTTGAATAGCATCAGGGTGGGAATACCACGAATACCATACTTTGGTGGCGTCTGCTGATTGTCATCAATGTTCAGCTTAGCTACCCTAATACGCCCATCATATTCGCCGGCAATTTCTTCCAGCAATGGCGCAATCATTTTACAAGGCCCACACCATTCTGCCCAGTAATCAACCAAAACAGGAACGTCAGACTTCAACACATCCTGTTCAAATGTATCATCTGACAGGGCCAAAATGTTTTCACTCATGGAATCGTGTCTCCACAAAATCTCTATAAAATACTTAGCAGTACATCAGATACTATGCACCACATAGATAACGCAGCATACAGTATGCGTCCGGTTTTAGTAAAATCAACCCAACACGACCAAATTTTACCCACCATCCATTTTTTGCGTTAATTATGTACCAACATAGAACTGAACCCGAAACACTTAGTGTAGTCAAAATCACACATAAGTATGAAAAATTAACCAGATCTACTGGCAAAAGGATGATCAAAATGATTTATAAAGCTATCCAAAGTTTGCTGTTACTGACATTTTTAGCGAGCCCCTCCTTATCTGCAGCCCCACAGCCCTTTCAGGCCAGTTACTCCGTTATTAAATCTGGCATTAGTCTGGGAGAAATGAATGCCAACCTGGTTTATTCCGGCAACCAATACACTTACCTGAAACAAACCAAGGCTAGTGGTCTGGCAGCATTATTGAGTGGTGATAAACTGACAGAACGCAGCAATGGCCGGAAAAACGGTGAACACCTAAGTGCGGCAAACTACCTACACCACCATAAAAACAAACGCAAAGACCGTCGCGACCAGTTTAACTTCGCTACCCCGACTCAGGTTAAGGGAAACTACAAAGGTGCCGCCTACTCACTAAACGTACCGAACGGTACCATCGATCCGGCTTTACTCGAACTCCGGATTATGGATGATATGGCAGCAAACCGCCCTCTCCGCTACCGCATTACCGAAAAAGGGAAGTTCAAAGAGTATCACTTCCGCAAACTGGGGCAGGAAACACTGCAGCTTCCCGCCGGAGAGTATGAGTGCGAAAAAATCCACATGGTACGTGATAACGGCAATCGCACTACCACGATCTGGCTGGCAAAACAGCTAAATTAT
>JBMZDK010000446.1:0-2467 GCA_049614265.1 Thiolinea sp. | reverse complement strand
GTGACCTGCTGGCCTTTCAGATCGGGCGCAGATTCAGCCCATTTATTGTAGCCTTCCCAGCTAAACGGGCCTTCACCCGGTTTAAATTTTAAGTCAGCTGCCTGTGCAGTTCCGGTCGCCAGCGCTGCTACCACTAATGCTTGTATGAGACTCTTCACTGTAACTCCTCCAGAGTTGATTCATGAATTACGCCAAAGCGCTTTGAAAAAGAAATTATTGTCTAATTCTTAGAGCACGTCAACGCAAAAGCTTTAAAAAACAAAGCCTATACCAGAAAACACTGGCTTTGGCATTTTGTACTTGGTAAAGAGGCAGCAAATGTTTATGATAAAAACCAAAGCGCTTTAAATTATAAGGTTTTTCATTGATGCAGATGAACTTGAAACAACTGGCAGAACATCTTGGCCTTTCACAAACAACGGTAAGCCGGGCGCTCAATGGTTATCCTGAAGTCAACGAAGAAACCCGGATAAGAGTCAAACAAGCAGCCACTGCTCATAACTATCGCCCCAATGCACGCGCCAGCGCCTTAGCAACCGGTCGTGCCAGAGCCATAGGCCATATCATCCCGGTTAATTCCTCAGACTGGTTTAATCCCATATTTGCCGAATTTATTGCCGGTGCGAGTAAGACATACTCAAAACACGGCTATGAATTACTGCTGAAAATGGCGAATGAAGATGAAGAGGAAACCACCTACAAAGAAATAGCCTCACGCAAATCTGTCGATGGTGTCATCGTGCACGGGCCACGCCTCAACGACTCCCGTATTCCGTTACTGCAAAGTTTACAGCTACCCTTTGTTATACATGGTCGGGACACAACGAATGATAGTGAATATGCCTGGATAGACATTAATAATCGCCGGGCATTTTTTCAGGCCACAAAACTGCTCATTGATTTGGGGCACTCTGAAATAGCGCTCATTAACGGCATAGAAACCATGACCTTTGCTGCGCGGCGACGCATTGGCTACCTGGATGCCTTGCAGGAAGCAGGTATTACAGCAGATGCACAACTTATGTTTGCCGATGATCTCACAGAAAGCAATGGCTATCAGGTTGCCACAAAACTACTCAATCAGGCGAAACGCCCCAGCGCTTTTCTGGTGTCTTCTTATATGGGCGCTTTGGGTGTACGCCGCGCTATTCACAATGCAGGTCTTGAGATGGGCAAAGACATATCTGTCATTATTCATGATGATGATTTGTCTTATTTCCATAATAGTGATGATGTCCCGCAATTCACCGCGACCCGGTCTTCGGTTAAAGAAGCAGGCACTCTGGCGGCTGAGATGCTATTAGCCATTATTGACAACCCTGCGGCACAATTACCAACCAGGTTACTTAACGCCAACCTGATTATTGGCTCCTCTACAGGGCCAGTGAGGCGCTAAGCCAATTCAGGCTCCCCCAACCTTCGGATCAGGATTCTCAGTATGACCGTCCACTGAAATCACCTGCCCCGACACCCGACGCGCACCGTCTGAAGCCAGAAACACTGCCATATTCGCAACATCTTCAGCGGCCACAAAACACCGCATCGATGTACCACCGGCATAGGCCGCAAAAATATCATCCCGCGTCGTACCTTTCAGCACAGCTTCACGCTCCATCACCCCTTCAATGCGTTCGCCTTCCACACAACCCGGGCAAATGGCATTGGCCCGGATTCCATCCGGCCCCAGCTCCATAGCCAGCGTTTTCATAAACCCAATCACGCCCCACTTCGCAGTGCTATAGGGCGCACGATTTGGAAAACCATAAATCCCGGCGGTAGACGATGTCAGAACCATTGCACCGGATTGCTGCGCTTTCATCAGTGGAATAGCGTATTTCGCAAACAGAAACGCCCCTTCTAAATTGACCGACACACAGCGCTGCCAGTCACTCAGCGACATATCTTCAATTTTAGCTGTCGGCCCGGCAATCCCAGCATTTGCACACAATACATCCAACCGCCCCCAACGTTCTGTCAGCTCAGTAAACAAGGAGTTCACCGCCGCCTCATCGGTCACATCCAGCTCACTACGCTGCCAATGCTCCGGACAACTATCCAACGCCTGTTGGTCAATATCGACGATCCAAACAGCAGCCCCGACCTCATCAAAAGCCTGCGCCATCGCCCTACCGATACCCGATGCCCCGGCCGTAATCAAAACATGCTGCTGCCCCATATAACTACCTTCCCTCACGCGCCGATACACCGTGCTGGTCACGCCGCGCATAAAACGCGGCAATCAAATCATCCAACTTCTGCATATCCAGCTGCTCACCCACCCAGTCAGCCAGTTTATCCAGACTGTCTTCCCGCAGCGCTTCATAATCCAGCTGTTCAAAACTATGCCCACCCGCCCACTGTAAAATGGTGGTGAGCGCTTCAGGGGTATCAAAAATACCGTGCCAGTAAGTCGCCAGAATCTGTTGATCCGCACTCAGAAACGCAGCGGCCTGCCCTTCAGCATCCG
>JBMZDK010000445.1:0-2498 GCA_049614265.1 Thiolinea sp. | reverse complement strand
AAATTACTCGCTGGCGAACGCCCGCCATTGACCATCATCTGGTAATACTCATCCGGCGTCACACCAGTCATGTTCGCCGCTGCGACCAGAAAGCTTTGCTTGTCAGTAGAAAAGATTTTCGCCAGATAATAGATATTGCCACCTAGGCTAATCATGCGGTTGAAATCACGTTCTAACAAGGCCTCACGCTGTTCTGCGGTCATCGGCCAATCATCCAGATAAGCAGGCTCATCAGCCAGCCAACGCTCGCGGTTTTCTGCTGTCATCAACGACGTCGCAAACTGATTGAGGTGGTAGCCCTTACGCGCCATATCAGCATCAAACACCGTGGTGCCGGGGATATCGTCATAAGGTTTTGGCATCTTTCTCATTGTCTCAGTCATAATAAATCCATCAGTTGCAGCCATGTGTCTGGGTATGAAGCATTCTACTTAGCATGATTAAAATCATAAAAATCCGAATGCCCGTGAAATGAAGCCCAGGCCCGCACATACTGCTGATAACTCTGCATCTGTGTTAATTGTGCCCCGTTCATTTCACCCTCAATACACTGCCCAAAATGATTCCACGTTGATCCCGTTGCGGTGTCCGTGAGTACCTCATCCTTAAATTCAAATTCCAGCGTTTGCCCCGCAACACGGCGGTCATACACACAGGCATAAGACTCGTCCGCAGAACTCAGCACTAATAACGGCGTAGAGGCTAGTTCGTCCAGAACCATCCTGCGTTTTTTCATTTGATCCCAGTCATACGCCCGGGCCTGATCGCCCACTTCCACACCAATAATTAAGGCGGGTGTCTCCTGCATATGCCAACCGGGCAGGCTGGCCTCATATTTCATAATCTTGTCGCGGATGTTATAGGCTTGTTCATATTTCGGATCGAATTGAAGCACTTCCGACTCCGGGTATTTGGCGAGCCAATTTTCCAGACTCATTTCCTCAAAGAAAATATCATCCAGCGTTCTACCGGCATAAAAACCTTTAGCCGCTTCCCCGGTTTCCTGCCGCCACCAGGTTTCCGTCTGAAAATCCTTTAAGACCGCATTGTAGGTAATCGCACCGACCAGCTGAAACTCCAGTGTTCTGCCATCCACGAGCCGATCATAAATACGCCCGCTACGGCATAAACCGCAATAGGTGACCCAGACGGGCTGTCCGCCGACAATGTCTCCCAGCTGGTGGTGATAAAACATCATACTGACCGGATAGGCTTTCTGCTCACCTGCGCAGGTGTTACGAAAAGAACTGCTGCGCATGGCTCAACAGGCAGTTTGTTGAAAAAACAGCTCACCTTCTTTCCGGTAGGTGTGCGTTACGCCAATATGAATAATAATTAGGCATATATAAAGTTTTAGTACTAAGATAGAACAACCCCGGCCTAATTAGACCGCTCGTTTAATGCATAACAATGCTTTAGGAAAGGATACCTAATTAATGGCAACACCACGCACCCCTGAAGTCGATGTTATTCGCTTAGTCGCCTTGTTCGGTATTTGTATCGTCAACATACCTATCATGGGCATGTTATATGACAGTGTTTCTGAACCTGTTTCCCCCGCACATGATCAATATGCGAGTTTTTTCTTATCGTTGCTGTTTGACGGTAAGTTTATCCTGCTGTTTTCTTTTATTTTTGGCTGGGGGATTGCTATTCAGGAAAAAAGAGTGGCGGCTTCCGGTGGTAATTTCACGGGTTATTACTTCCGTCGTGCCTTTGGGTTGATTTTTCTGGGCATCCTGCACATGGCCTTCATCTACGGCGGCGATATTTTGGTGACGTATGGCCTGATGAGTCTGATTTTCTGGTTCTTCAGGGATTTTGCATTGCGCACGCCGGTTAAACGTTTCGTGCTGCTAATGCTCGGCCTTAATTATCTCACCATCACCCTGTTCACAATTGCTGTAATAACGTTATTCCTAATGATGGGCTGGGACGATACAGAATTTCTGGAATTTAGTAATAAGGATCTGGGTGGATCATTTTATGAAGCGACACTCCAGAGACTGAGTGAAGGCAGTTTTTTACTATCCGTGCTGTTTGTCGTTTTCCTGTTTCAGGGCCTGGCTGCTTTTGGGCTGGGTTATGCTGCGGAGTATTCAGGTTTCTTTCGTGAGAACAGCGCTGGCTTTTTAAAACTGCAACAACTATGGCCCAAATTACTGTTCCTTGGCCTTTTGTGTAACTTTCCTTACGCGCTTGCAATCAGTGAATTATCAGAGAACGGTTGGGTATGGCTCGGGGCTTTATTGTGGTTCATCGGCGCACCAGCGTTATCAGCCGTGTATCTGTATTTCATCATTACCGTCGCGCGACAAATTCAAATCCCTGAATTATTCCTGTTGGCCGGAAGAAATTCTTTGTCGGTGTACGTGCTTCAGGGCCTGATCGCAAGTTTACTATTCGGCGGTTACGGTCTGGGCTTGTTTGACCAGTTTGGAGATCTGGCGTTGATACCCGTCTGTATTGGTATATATCTGGTAACCGTTGTTTTTGTT
>JBMZDK010000444.1:0-2534 GCA_049614265.1 Thiolinea sp. | reverse complement strand
CTGTAGTTTTGCGCGAGGTAGTCGATTTCATCAGCTGATAACGCCAGACCCAATTCAACGTTGGCTGCTGCCAGTGCAGTTTGGGCATCAGCACTGATATCCACTTCGCGTAAAGGTTCAGGCTGGGCAATGCTAAATAACTGTTCGGCCTGTTCAGGATCAGCAAACACGGTTTCGACCATGCGATCATGCAGTAAAGTGCTGATAGCCTGTTGCTGTGACTCATCCAGCATGCTGTCTGCCTGAATGTAGTATGCGGTACCCCGCTCGATGCGTTCGATTACATCCAGCCCACAGTTACGGGCAATATCCGTTGCCTTACTCGACCAGGGCGAAATGGTGCCGGGGCGCGGTGTCACCAGAAACAGCGTATCATCCGGCAGTTCACCACCCTGTTCCTCACCATAGGTCAGTACAGTCTGTAACTGAGCCTGCTCAGCTTCATCCAGCGGGCGTTCACAACGCACAAAATGCATATAAACAGCGCTGACATCAGTAATAGTTGGTGAAATAGCCTGCAGGTTTTGCAGCAGTTTACGACGACGGAAAGCGGAAAGGGCGACACTACCGGGAAGAATCAACATGAGGGTTCTCAGGGTCTTTCGTAAAAGTCGCGTATCATACCGAAAGGCGTGGTGACAACCAACAGCCACCGGGCAATGCTTCAGGTATAATATGGCCTGGCAATGACTTGTTCACTGCGCAGCGCGATTTCCAAACCGGGTATTTATGGACAATTTCAGTTTTCTTGACCAGCAACTGCATCAGTTACTCCTGCGGATTAGCAAAGACCTGGGTTGCCCACCCGATAAAACGCAGCGGATACTGCTGGAACAACTTGTACATCATGTCAGCACCGCCACCCGCGAAGGCAAGATTGCCCTGCCGCTTAGTGAACTGGAACCGATACCGGATATTGGAGCGCTGAACAGCCTGCCGGTGTTGGGGCAACCCGGTGATTACCGTCCACTAATCATAGAAGACGATCACATCTGGCTTAACCGTTACTGGCAATATGAAAACCGGCTCGCACACAACCTGTGGCAACGCCTGAAGCCCGTGGATTTATCAGCGGCCCAAACCGATCATGTGCAAACAACATTAATGCAGTGGCACTCAGAAAATGGTGAAGCAAACGCACAAACGGACTGGCAACAACGCGCAGTAGCACTCGCAGCCTGCAGTCATTTCAGTATTATCTCCGGTGGCCCCGGAACCGGCAAAACCACCACGGTCACCCGCCTGCTTTGGCTGTTAACCGCACAATTACAGATTAAGCCGGTTCGCATTTTACTCGCCGCGCCGACCGGAAAAGCGGCAATGCGTCTGCAGGAATCGATTCGTCAGGCTAAAACCACACTCAGCATTCCAACTGCCCAGGCTGAACAAATCCCGGAACATGCCGCGACTTTACACCGGCTGCTGGGCTATATCCCCGGTAAAATCAGTTTTCGCCATAATCAGCATAATACCCTGCCCGCCGATGTGGTGATTGTGGATGAGGCATCAATGATCGATATCTCGTTGATGACCCGGTTGTTTGATGCCGTGCCACAAAACGCGCGCCTCATTTTACTCGGCGACAAAGATCAGCTGGCTTCGGTTGAAACCGGCTCGGTGTTCCGCGACCTGTGTGCGGAGGCAGATAACCGTCATAGTGACTGGCGTGAGCAGCAACTCAATCAACTGTGTGGCAATACTCATTCTGCGCCGGAAAATATCGCCACACATAATCTGGATGACCATATTGTTGTGCTGCAAAAAAGCTGGCGTTTTGCCCGGGACAGCGGCATTGGTCAGCTTGCAGCTGCGGTACGTGATGGTGAAAAAAAGCACCTCATCAAAATTCTGCAACAGGACTGGACGGATATTAGCTGGACTGAAGACAGTGAATTGCAAACCGAACAGCTACATAACGCCTGGCAGGAGTATTTTGCACTACTGAGCAATCCGCCGGAACGGACGCAGCAACGCAATGATTGGCTACAGGCAATATTCAGCGCTTTTAATCGCTTTCGTATTCTAACTCCAATGCGCCAGGGGCCATTTGGCACCGTGCAACTGAACCAGCAGCTGGGACAGGTATTTCGCCGCCAACAACCGGGGACTACCGGGAATGTTTGGTATACCGGCCGACCGGTAATGGTGACGCAGAATGATTATCGCCAGCAATTATTCAATGGTGATATTGGACTAACCCTGAAAGATGAACAGGGCGAACTACGGATCTGGTTCCCGGATGAAGAAGGGTTTCGTGCCGTCTCACCGGTCAGACTACCCAATCATGAAACGGCCTGGGCAATGACCATCCATAAAAGTCAGGGATCGGAATTTGATGATATTCTGTTGTTGTTACCGGATAATGAAGAAGTAAAAATTCTGGGGCGGGAGTTGTTATACACCGGA
Source organism: Thiolinea sp. (assembly GCA_049614265.1). Taxonomy (GTDB): domain Bacteria; phylum Pseudomonadota; class Gammaproteobacteria; order Thiotrichales; family Thiotrichaceae; genus Thiolinea. The sequence goes on along the minus strand of JBMZDK010000444.1, from coordinate 128 downwards.
ATCACACGGGCTAAATCGAATCTGCGGCTACAGGGTAAAGCCAGCGTCTTACAGGCAGCAATAAAACGGGTTACACCGCCTTCATCCCGCATCCGGCAACGAATTAAACAAGCAGATTAAACAATATA
>JBMZDK010000443.1:0-2553 GCA_049614265.1 Thiolinea sp. | reverse complement strand
GCCCAGCTGGTGTTAACAAAGTCTGCCGGGCCATCTGCCGGTAATTGTGCAAACTGTCCAATCGCTTCCCGTGCCGCCGGTGGTGGCACTTTGTAATTTGCCCCGGAGGTCAGCACATCAACCTGTACTTTGCAGGCATTCTCCAGAATGTACAAATGATAAAACGCCTCCGCCACAGTGCGCCCTCCTGCCAGCAAACCGTGGTTATGCATTATCATCAGCCATTTATCCGCCATATCCCGCCCAAGACGCTGGCATTCCGTGTCATTATCCGGTGCATAATCATATTCGTGATAACAAACCATACCCATGATTTCATTAGCCTGCTGGCTCAGTGGCAGCAAACCATCCTCCATACAAGACACCGCAATCCCGGCGCGGGTGTGGCTATGCAGAACCGTGTGAATATCGGGCCGTGCCTTTAGCACTGCACTATGAATCGCATGCCCTGCCTCGTTATACGGGTAATCACCGGCCACCACATTGCCGGCAAAATCCACTTTAATCAGATTGGACGCCGTAATCTCATCAAATAAAAGGCCATAAGGGTTGATCAGGTAATGCTCCGGCTCATCCGGAACCCGTGCGCTCAGATGAGTGAAAATCAAATCTGTCCAGCCAAATTTCACGAACAAGCGGTAACAGGCTGCCAAGTCACAACGCAGCTGCCATTCACTTTCATTCATCGCCATCCTATCTCTCCCGTATCTGAGTGCCGTTAAGGAAGTTAATAATCCACTGTGCAGCCAGTGTATCGCTTAACGGAGTTGTCAGCGAAGCCAGTGCCTGATCAGTGACCTTATGCCCCTGTTCATCACGACGGTAGCGGAACACTTGTTCTGCCAAACCAGTCAGTAATTCAGGGTGAGGCTGCATCGAAACCGCATAATCCCCAAATACCGACATTGCAATTGGGCAGCTCGTTGATTGTGCCAGTGTTACTGAATCCGGCGCCGGTTCAATAACCTGATCCTGATGTGAGGCCAGCAAATCAAAGGTAGCAGCCTGTGGTTGCATCCAGTCAGTTTGCTGAATCACCTGATAATGATGAGTGCCAATACACCAGCCCTGCGATGAGCGTTCAACACGCCCACCCAAAAGATGATGCAATAACTGATGACCAAAACAAATACCAACAATCGGTTGTTGTTTTATCGTCTGGCGGAGAAAAGCTTTCAGCGTATTTAACCAGTCAAGATCATCATAAACACTGTCTGCACTGCCGGTTATCAACCAGGCATCACAAACATCCGGATATGCAGGGATTTCACCATGCAACACATCATAAATCTGAAAGTTGATGGTTTGCCCGACCTTATTGAGAAAAGGAATAAACCATTGCGCAAAACTACCATGTTCAGCCAGCCACTCAGCTGGCATCTCACCACAATCCAATAACCCAAGCTTCATTAATGTCATTACTGTTAATACAAATTCATCGAGACTATAAGCATGATCAGTCACTGAATATCATGCAACTCTCTATCGAACAGAAGTATACAAATTTGTAAACATAGCAGGCATATTTTTTCAGCTATACTGCCACGACTGGTTTTATTTTGAACCTTGCGCTCCCGGAGAAAGTCATGGCTGATTACAAGATCATTATTGCTGACCTGGTCATCTTTGTTCTGATCATTGCTGCTTCATACTACCTGTCGAATCGGTTTCCGGGCAAAGTTAAAGGATCCCTGACTAATAAAGGACATGTTGCGCACTTACACCTCCAGAAACTGAAACGGCGTTTAATGCAGTGCGTGTATATCGTCGGACTCAGCTTATTACTGGATCTGCTAATAATCGGGCTGAAATCCCTGGTTTCACTGCCTGACCCGCTCTCTACGCTTCTTTCACTGGAACAACAACATTTTGATGGCTGGGTTGTTTTCTGGGTTGCTGCTTCGATCCTTTATTTTATCGAATACCAGTTACACAATTACTATTTAAAACTGAACAAAACACCGCCGATTGCTCCTTTACTGGCTACCGTCTTACGTTGTGTTGTGCTGTTTGGAGTGACATTGTGGATTGCCCGGTATGTGCTCAACTGGCATGGCACGCATATTCTCATTTCGTCAACCGTTTTGCTCGCCATCGCCGGCTTTGCATTAAAAGGCACGATTGGTGACTTTCTGGCGGGCATCTCGCTGCATATGTCGCACTCAGTTACACCTTCCCAGTGGATCAGCTTGCCCCGCCTGGCGATTGAGGGGAGGTTATCGTGGCCAACTGGCGAGAAATCCGTTTACGTACCACCAGCGGACATATCCACATTGTTCCCAACTCTGTATTAGCCCGGCAAAATTTCCATAATATGAGCTGGCCCGATAATCAACGGCGACATAATCTGGATTTCATCCTGAGTCCAGACAATAACCCTGCCATGATAGAAGAGGCATTATTATCAGCAGCCTCGGCCAGTGACCAGGTTAGCCAAACCCCTAAACCACCGGTAGTCATTATTAAAGCCTATCTTGAGTTTGGTATTAATTACCAATTGAGAGTCTGGAGTAATACGCTGCATGACCCCAGCTCTCTGGAAAATGCTATTTA
>JBMZDK010000442.1:0-2566 GCA_049614265.1 Thiolinea sp. | reverse complement strand
CCGGTTATCATCAGCGCTGTCTGGAAGTGTGCCGAAAATATGATGTGCTTTACATTTCTGATGAGGTGGTGACCGCTTTTGGCCGCCTCGGCCACTGGTTTGCCTCAGAAGCTGTATTCGGCGTTCAACCCGATATTATCACCTCAGCCAAAGGCTTGACCTCAGGTTATTTACCACTCGGAGCCTGTATTGTTTCAGACCGGCTGATACAGGATTTGCACGGTAAAAAGGCCACCTTTTCCAATGGCTTTACTTACTCAGCACATCCGGTGAGTTGCGCAGCGGCGCTGAAAAATATTGAAATCATGGAACGTGAAAACCTGATGCAACACGTACAGGACATTACGCCGCATTTTCAGCAACGGCTGGAACAGCTGCGTCAGTTGCCACTGGTTTGTGATGTACGCGGTGCCGGTTTAATTGGCTGTGTTGAATGCTCGCTGGAGGATGGGGCCGGAACGCTGAAACAGGATCAGGAACTGGGCTACCAGATTGATGAGGAATGTCAGAAATTAGGCTTAATCGTGCGCCCGATAAACAATATGTGTGTATTTTCACCGCCGTTGATCATCACGCCTGAACAGATCGATACGATGATGGACTTACTGGAACAAGGCATTCGCAATGTGATGACAAAGTTAGGTGTAGCTGGCTAAAACCTACCCCCGCGTATCTGGTCTTGCCCATCAGGAAAACACAGTTGCCTCTATAACCCTGAAAAATTCCCAAAAGCCCGCTAACTGAGGTTGTTATTATTATAGACAGCAGGCTTTTGGGCAGACCGGTTCAAACACCAGCCCAAATCACACATGTCTCCTCACATGCGCTAAAATGCTCATACAACGATGAGCTAGGTGATCTGCGAGTCAAATACAGTCACCGGAATAACACCGTTAAACGCCGGATGGCTACTGCTGATTGCGACATGGCCCGCGATAACGTTGGGAATCTGCAGTCGCTCATCGACACTGCCACGGCTAACGGCTTCAATATCAAACGACAAACGCTCACCAGGCTTTAAGCACACTTCACCATCAGTCACATTATTTACTTTTACCGCAAGACGCCCGTTAATATTTTCCAGGCCAACCGGATTAATCTTATCCAGAGTCACCGGCTCCCCTGTCAGATTCATCAGAGTGACACTTTCCCTGCCCACACATTGCTGCTGATAAATTGTAATGTCACAGCTGGGCAAGGCGCTTCCCTGCATGCCTGCTGCTTTTGACGGAGTAACCGGAGTAATCATTGAGGCAGTTGATGTCGCAGCACTACCGGCAGCAACCGTTGCCATACCGCAACCCATGATTTTAATAAACTTGCGACGTGATGCGCTGATCATAATACGATCCTCTATTCTGTTTAGATTGAAAGTGAGTCACTTTCATCATTTGTACGCCAATCGTTATGAGTTAGCGGGGTGTATACTGTAAAATTATGAAAACATCTGCACATCAGCAAGATTTCTTGTCATGTGCAGTTTTAGAGTTATCACAATAATTGTTATAACAAGTATATGCCAAATAAACCTGTTCGTAAACCTGAAATTGCGGAAAGCACGCTTGAGTCTGAAATATTTACTGCTGCGGTGCGATTTAGCGACCAGACCTTAGCTGACACCAATAAACTGTTATCCCAATGGGGCATGACGGCTTTGCAGCATAATGCACTGCGCGTGTTATATGTGCATGATACTGAGGGTAATGGCCTGCCAAGCAGTGAAATTGGCAAGCGGCTTTATACCCGTGTTCCGGACGTGACCCGCCTGCTTGATCGATTGGCTGAACGGGGCTGGCTGATACGGGAACGCGATGAAAAGAACCGTCGGGTAGTAAGGTCACGGCTGACTGAAATTGGCGTTGAGCTGGTCGAATCAGCACATACTTCCTTACGCCAGCTGGAGAAAGATCAACTGGCACACATGAGTGAAACCGACCAGACAACACTGCAGCGTTTATTAAACCTGGCTCAGCAGCTGGAATAAGTCACGCGGCAGCTGTCATCATCCGCGCATACCAAAACGCAAACCCCGCCACATTAGGCTCCAGCAGTTCATGATACCGTCCCTGATTAGATACAGGCGCATTTAAACCTGCCTGCTGATTTTCCAAGGCCGGGATATCTTCTTCTATTGCAGTAATCAGGCGCTCAAAATAATGCTCCGCCCGCTGCTCAAAATCCGCTGTAGCAAAGGATTCCGGCGCAAAACACAAGGTCAGTGCAACCTGCGAGGAGTGTGTCGTCAGCGGCAATGCCTCGTAAATCCATACTGCATCACGGTTCGCCGCAAAGGTCAGATTCGGAAATACCCAACTGTAGCGGGTGCCCCGACCTTCCCGTTCCGGCATACCAGGCATTACAGGTAAAGCATGCTGCTGTGTTTCTTCTAATAAAGAGGGATTTCCAGCCGTAAAACCAAACTGTGTTGCATACTGCCCTTTCACCTCGTCAGCCGGTTCCGGCGCATTATAAAAATCATCCAGTGAATTCGGGTGCACATAAGGCAGATGGTAATACTCATTAAATACATCAAGAAACGCTTTCCAGTTACAGTTCACCACAAACT
>JBMZDK010000441.1:0-2573 GCA_049614265.1 Thiolinea sp. | reverse complement strand
ATTCTGATCTCTGGTGGCTGTGCCCGTATTCCGGGTATTGATGAGCAAATTCAGGCGGTTATTGGTACACCGGTGAAAGTCGTCAACCCATTTGCGCAGGTGGCTTTAGGGTCAAAGGTCAGTCCGGTGCGTTTCACTAACGACATGCAGGCATTATTGATTGCTGCAGGTCTTTCATTGCGGGGGCTTGATTAATGGCTGGTCTTAATCTTTTACCCTGGCGTGATAAAGCGCGGGAGCAAAAGAAGAAACAGTTTTTTGCTTTGCTGGGTTTCTCGGTGGCAATGGCGGCTGCACTGGTTTTTCTGGGGCATACTTTTATGCGTTCGTCCATTGAACATCAGCAGCAGCGTAATAACTACCTGAAAAATGAAATCGCAGTGCTGGATAAACAGATCGCAAAAATTAAAAAGCTGGACGCGACGAAACAGGCTTTGCTGGGACGAATGCAGGTAATTGAAGATTTGCAAAGTACACGGCCAGCAATAGTTCATCTGTTTGATGAAATGGCAACAGCCTTGCCGGGTGGTATGTATCTGGAGAATCTGAAGCAGGTAGGTACATTAGTAAACGTTATTGGTAAAGCTGAATCGAATGCCCGGGTTTCCAGTTACATGAATCGTTTGGATCGCTCCCCATGGCTCAGTTCTTCTAATCTGAACATTATTTCGGTGGCGCGTGAAGATGGTCGAACGACACCACTGCGCGACTTTAAGCTTGATGTAAAACAGTTACTCAAACAGGGTAAGGGAGGCAAAGGTGAATCTGCAGGAAATAAATAATCTGGCGGAAGATCCGGGTAGTGTCTCCTGGCCTATTAAACTGATTACATTACTGGCCATTATGGCCCTGATTATGTTTCTTGGTTATAAGCTGGTGATTACGGACAGTATTGACGAGCTGAAAAGTGTGGAGCGTAAGGAAAAAGACCTGAGGAGTACCTTTGAACAGAAGCAGCGTCGTGCCAGTCAGCTCAAGGCTTATGAAGAGCAGTTGGCGGAAATGCAGCGTTCATTTGGTAATCTGATGCAGCAGTTACCAAGCCGTACTGAAATCCCTTCACTGATCATTGATATTTCTGAGAAAGGGGTTTCGAATGGCCTGGAGATTGTTCTGTTTGAGCCGCTGACAGAGCTTTCCAAAGAATTTTATGCTGAGAAACCAATTAAGCTGATTGCTCTGGGGACCTATAAAGAACTCGCGACCTTTGTCAGTGATATTTCAGGTTTGCCACGAATTGTGACGATACATAATATTAGTTTACAGGCTGCGGAAAAAGATCAGGCTGCACCAGGTGCTCCTCCGGTACAGGAAGATGCAGCAAGACGGTTGAGGATGGAGGCATTAATTAAAACGTACCGCTATCTGGAAGATAGTGATTTTGATGAAGAGATGCTGGCTAAGAAGTAATTAGGTTTCAGGTGGAAAAATGATAAAAATAATTAGACGGCTTGATTCGCGATTATCCGCAAAAATATTACTGACAGTATCTATAGCAAGCTTACTAACAGCTTGTAACCGGGATATGTCGGATCTTAATCAGTATGTAAAAAGCGTTAAAGCTCGCCCGGCAAAGCCTATTGAACCTATTCCGGTAATTAAACCCTATGTGCGTTTTATTTATCCGGGACACGGTGCTGATCCGTTTGATGTTTCCGTTCTGGCTCCACAAAAAAACAAGAATATTCCTGACTCTGTAATGATTGACAAAAATCGGGTGCCGGAATACCTGGAAAACTTTCCTTTGGATAGTTTGCGCATGGTAGGGACGGTGTATAAGGAAGAACAGTTATGGGCCTTAATTCGTGTGCCAAGCGGGGCTGTGCATCGGGTTAAGGAGGGTAATTACATGGGAGAGAACCACGGTAAGATTCTCGCGGTTGAAGATGTAAGTATCTCATTAATGGAAATAGTGGAGAATGGTTTTGGCGGTCATAAAGAGCGTGAAAACGAGATTGTTATTTCTAATCCCAATAAGAAAATTTAAGCTCTGTGCATAAGGTTGCGACAATGAAAATAATAAAGCAAACCACAATTTGTTATCTACTGGCGTTATCTGCTCTGGCTTTGCCCGGGGTTTCTGCTGCAGCGAGTCAGCTGCAAAAAGTTATGATTAATGGCGCAGCTGCCGGAAAAACCGCGGTTAATCTGGATTTTAATTCGCCGGTAAAAATTCCGAAGGGGTTTATATTAGAAAACCCGCCACGCATCGTGTTTGATTTTCCCAATGTTGAGGTGTTACCCGGTGCGCGGCGGAATAAAGCAGGTGCCGGTTCAGTCAAATCCGTGTATTCGGCAAATAATAAGGGCATGGCCCGCATTGTTATCGCATTGAATAGCTTCGTGAATTACAGCGTTGAGCCACGCGGTGATGACTTGGTGTTGTTGTTTGACCGACATAATGGTGCTGCACCTAAAGTTTCCCGCCCCCGGGTACCATCAGCGCAGACTGTGGCGAAGAAACCCTCTGTGCAATATCAGACGAAAAAGCCGGTAGCTAAGCCCGCTAAAATCAAGCCTGAGCAAAGTTACGAATGGTATCGTGCCCCGGCTTCTCAAAATGGACAGGTAAA
>JBMZDK010000440.1:0-2582 GCA_049614265.1 Thiolinea sp. | reverse complement strand
CATATTGATGTTGCCATGCTGGGGGCAACGTTGGCGATTGCCGCGCTACAGACCAGTGAGTATTTTGGTACCGGCAATGACCCGAAAAAACTCGGCTCAGCCCACCCGCGCAATGCCCCGTATCAGGCGTTTCAGGCACAGGATGGTTACTTCGGCATGGCGGCGGGGAACAATAATCTGTGGCATCTGGTGTGTGATGTGGTGGAGTGCGATGAACTGAAAGCCGATGAGCGTTTTCTTAATCCGACACTGCGGGCACAAAATCAGCTTGAGCTGAAAAACATGCTGGAAGCCATTTTCACTCAGCAATCAGTCGCGCATTGGCTGGAAGCGTTTAATGCGGTTGGCGTGCCATGCAGCCCGATTAATACCTATTCACAGGCACTGGCCGATCCGCAGGTGGAATACATGGGTTGGGTGCAGGATTTGACGCTGGCGAATGGTGTGGCGACCAAAACCTTTGCTTCGCCGCTGCGGATTAATAATGAAACGAAACCCTTACGTATGCGCCCACCGGAACTGGGTGAGCATACTGATGAGGTGTTAGCGGAGTTGGGTCTGGCGGCGAATAAACCGGATATGGCTGACCCTCAGGATAGCTCATCAGTTTTACTGGTTGAGCAACAGGAAGACATACTGACGTTGACCTTAAATCGCCCGGACAGTGCAAACGCTCTCAACCCTGAGTTAGTGGAAGCCCTGTTGGAACAAATTACGCAGGCACAGGGTGTGCGGTTGTGTGTTATCCGGGCTAACGGACGTAATTTCTGTGCTGGTTTTGATTTGTCAGAATTGGAAGCATTAAGTGACGGAGATTTACTGCTGCGTTTTCTGCGCGTAGAAACCTTGTTACAGGCGGTGCATCACGCGCCATTTCCGGTGGTTGCACTGGCACAGGGGCATGCGATGGGAGCCGGTGCTGATTTGTTTGCGGCCTGTTGGCAGCGCATTGCATCACCCAACACTAAGTTTCGTATGCCCGGCTGGCAATTTGAACTGGCGCTGGGGACACGACGTTTGACCCGACTGATTGGTAGTGATGCGGCGCGGGATATGCTGATTGACAGCAAGACGGTGCTGGCAGAAGCGGGGTTGGCCAGTGGTTTGGTGAGCGAGGTGGTGGAGGCTGATGGCTGGGAAGCTAAGGTGGCAGCGTTGGCACAGCGTGCGCGTTCCTTACCGGATAATGCTCTGCAGCAGATGTTAGCTTTGACCATCGATGATAGTCGCAGTGATGATATGGCGGCGATTGTTGCTACTGCCGGACAGCCGGGGTTGAAGCGGCGGATTTTGGATTATAAGGTTCGGCTTAAAACACCCAAACCCCTCTCCCTCATAGGGCGAGGGGCTAAAGAATAAGGCATCACTATGAACAACAATACTTACATTTCACTCTGGGATAAATCCTCAGTGGAAGTGCCAGTCTCCGTTTCATTAGACGGTGATCTGGAAACCGATGTTGCTATTGTCGGCGGTGGTTTTACCGGCTTGTCTACTGCTTTGCATTTGGCGCAGCGCGGGCGGGATTGCCTGGTGCTGGAGGCGGAGAAAATCGGCTTTGGTGGCTCGGGGCGTAATGTTGGGTTGGTGAATGCCGGGCTATGGTTACCACCGCAGGATGTTCGTAAGCAGCTCGGTGATAAGTATGGCACTGAGTTTGTGCGTATTCTGGGCGATGCACCGGCGTATGTGTTTTCACTGATTGAGCGTTATCAGATGCAGTGTGAGCCGACCCAAACCGGTACTATCCACGCGGCACACTCGCTGCAAGGCTATGACGACCTGGCACGGCGCGCGGAGGAATGGCAGCGGTTGGGGGCTAATGTTGATCTGCTGAGTAAGGAACAAGCCAACGAGAAGATCGGTAGCAAGGTGTTTTATGGTGGCCTGCTGGATCATCGGGCGGGGACAATTAACCCGATGGGATATGTGCGTGGTTTGGCGCGGGCAGCTCAGAATGAAGGCGCACAGATTCGTACCAGCGCACGGGTGATTAAACTTGAACAGGTAGGGCAGCAGTGGCGGTTACATACCGAGCGTGGAGTGATTACCGCGAATAAAGTCGTGCTGGGGACGAATGCTTATTCTGATGACCTGTGGCCGGGATTGAAACAGACGTTTACCCGCATTCATTATTTTCAGCTGGCGACTGACCCGTTGGGGGATAAAGCGGCGCATATCCTGCGAGAGCGGCAGGGATTGTGGGATACCGGCAAGATTATGTTCTCGGTGCGGCGTGATGCCTTTGGGCGCATTATTATCGGCAGCATGGGGCGCATTGTTGGCGGGCAGCAGGGGCTGTCGGTGTTTTGGGCGAAACGTAATATTAAACGCTTGTTTCCTGAGTTGGGGACGGTGGATATTGAAAAAGCCTGGTTTGGGCAGATTGCCATGACCCCGGATCATCTGCCTCGGATTCACCGGTTGGCACCGGGGCTGTATACGCCGATTGGGTATAACGGGCGCGGGATTACGCCGGGGACGATCTTTGGGCGGGCGATGGCTGAGTTACTGGATGGTGGGGATGAAGCTGAGTTGCCGTTGCCGGTTAGTGAGTTGGGGGTGGTGGGGTCAGCGCCAGT
>JBMZDK010000439.1:0-2592 GCA_049614265.1 Thiolinea sp. | reverse complement strand
CGCTCGGAACGTCTGCGCAGTAATTCCACCATTGTCAGCAGGCCAATAGAAAGAATAACCAGTAACGTTGCCACTGCCAGTATGGTTGGGCTGATTTGTTCTCTGATACCGGAGAACATCTGGCGTGGGATGGTGCGCTGCTCCACGTCAGCGAGGAAAATAACCGCCACCACTTCATCCAGTGAGGTGATAAACGCAAACAGGGCGCCAGAGATCATGCCGGGCAATATCAGCGGCATAATCACCTTGCGGAAGGTCGTCCAGCCATTGGCACCTAAGCCTTGTGACGCGCGGATTAGCGAGCGATCAAAACCGGTCAGGGTGGCTGTTACCGTGATAATCACAAACGGCACACCCAGCGTGGTATGAGCCAGAATAATACCCAGATAGGTTTTTGCCAGACCGACATCTGAGTAGAAGAAGAACATACCGGTTGCCATAATCACCAGCGGCACAATCATCGGTGAGATCAGCAGCGATGTGATCAGGTTGCGGTACGGCATATTGGGCTGCGATAAGCCCAACGCTGCGAGGGTGCCGAGACTGGTTGCGAGGAAGGTGGAGCAGATCGCAATGAAGAACGAATTCCGTGCGGCCCGGATCCACTGCGCATTGTTCCACATATCGGCCCACCAGCCTTCGGTGGCATTCGGTGCGGCCATGCCATTGTAGAAAATGTCTTTATACCAGCGCATTGAGAAGGCATCCGGACTCAAACTGAGCATACCTTCGGTAAAGGTAAAGTAAGGCTCGGCATTAAAAGACAGCGGTACAATCACCAGAATCGGTGTGATCAGAAACACAAAGATAAAAGTGCAGATTGTGAGGTAGGTGTACTGCCAGATGCGCTCACCCTGTGAAGCATAGGCCGGCAGTTCTTTCATAAAGAATAGCGGCGCACCAAACAGGAAAGCAAAGGCCAGCATCACCAGAAATGAGCGGGTCAGTAGCAGGACAACAATGCAGGCAACCAGGAAAACCAGGTTGTGCGTTTTCATATTGCTGAAAAAGTTTTTCATGTTGATTCTCACTCCACCCTTAACCAAAGCTCAGCTTTTCAATGCCCACCAGCTTGTTATAGAGCCAGTACAAAATCAGTACCACTGCCAGCAGGATAACACCCAGTGCAGCACCCAGACTCCAGTTCAGTGATTTCTGGATGTGGTAGGCAATCAGGTTGGAAATCAGAATGCCGTCCTCACCACCCACCAGTGCCGGTGTGATATAGAAGCCAATGGACAGGATAAATACCAACAGTGTACCTGCTGCAATACCTGGTAACGTTTGCGGGAAGTAAACGCGGCGGAAAGCATTGAATGGTGTGCCGCCCATGGAGCGTGCTGCACGCATATAACTGGGCGAGATGGTTTTCATCACCGAGTACAGCGGCAGAATCATAAACGGCAGCAGGATATGCACCATCGAAATAATGGTACCGGTTTGGTTATAGATCATCTGCACGCGGCCATCATCTGCCACAACACCAATGTAGACCAACACATCGTTGATAATGCCTTCTGTTTGCAGAATGGCGATCCAGGCGGTGGTACGCACCAGTAATGAAGTCCAGAAAGGCAGAAGCACCAGAATCATCAGCAAATTAGAAGTGCGCATGGGCAACGTGGATAACAGATAAGATACCGGAAACGCTAAAACAAAACAGCAGAAGGTAATGATGGCAGACATCCACAGTGTCTTGCCAAAGTTACTGACGTAGATCTGATAGAGTTTATCAGCCTGTACAATATTGCCATCGTCATCATATTTGCGATCCAGCGCAGCAAGGTAGAATGCGGGTGTATAGTCACGTGATACCCGCTTTAATGCCCGCCAGATGACCGGGTTTTCCCACTTTTTATTGACTTTAAGCAGGGCTTCTTTGTAAGGCCCTTCCTTAATTTTGCCGACCTTTCTACCGCTGGAAGTAAATAAACTGCGGGTGCCGGGAACCTCGTAGTTCATGCGGGTGGCCAGATTACCGATGGTTTTCCCCAGCGTGCGGTTTTTCTTTGCCACCTGCATGTCTTTAACAAAGGTTTCAAACACGGCTTCGTCCGGTAAACCCTGTTCATCCCAGTCCTGAATGACTTCAGCGAATTGTGGCAGAACATTGCTGCCGGTCGGATTGTGTACTGAGCGCAATAACATCTGGCCAATGGGCAACACAAAACTGATGATCAGGAATAAGACCAATGGCAATGTCAGCAGGAAGGCGCGCCATTTTAATGTGCGTGTGGTACGTGCCAGCTTCTGTTTTAAAGGTATCCCGTCATCGCTGAGAATCGCGTTGGGATTTTGTTGGGCCGAAACCTCGGACATGATACAAGCCCCTTCTAAAGTAGAAGTGATGAATTGATGGGTTAAATAGTTTTTTGCAGCAAATGTGTTCCATTACCGAAATGCAGTAAATGGCTGGTTGCTGCGATTACAATAAGAATAAAAATCAGAGATCAGGATAAAAAAGTGTGGAGTGGCAGAGTCACTCCACACGGGTAACGCGATGAGCTAATTAAATTAGCCAGCTAACCATGCGTTGAAACGCTCGTTCAGCTGATCCTGGTTGTCTGCCCAGAACTCAAAGTTGTTCTGTAC
>JBMZDK010000438.1:0-2596 GCA_049614265.1 Thiolinea sp. | reverse complement strand
CCACAATAATAAGGTGCATCACGAAATCACCGATGGGTGGCATCGGCGCGTTTATCAAGGGAAACAAGGGGTCAATAATCGTTTCCTGTCCTTCCCGGAAAATATTCATCAGCAGAACAACAAGAAAATACCTCGGATTCTGCAAGATTATAACGATAATGGATACGAGAGCCATCACTGCCGTTCTCGCAGCAAACTCGTACAGCAGATTCAGGTTTGACACACCCTCCACTGTAATACCCGACGCAGCAACAGCCTGATGATCAAGGTAAAACAGATAAACCTGCTGCAGCATAACAAGAGTAAGAACAACCTGAAGCACGTTAACCCATATTGGGATTTTGGCCTGCAATGGATTAGTCATAATTTCTGCCTGTAATAAAGTTATAAGAACGCGTAACCAGATCAATTACCACATCCAGCTCTGTCATATTCATCGGCGAGTAGACCATAACAAACCCTTCCCAGCCCGCGCGTTGTTTAGACCAGGGATGAGAAATCGCCCAGCCTTTAGCGATGGCTTCCTGCGCCAGTGGCACCGGCAGCGAAGCATGTAGGCTCCCGTCCGGGTGCATGTGCGCGAACTCACGCCCACCAATGATGATTCCGGGATGAGTCAACGGCAATGCATCGTTCAGCCAAAAGCCTTTTGCCCCCGGTAAAGAGATAACCGTCTCACGAATTTCCACATCCGGTATCATTGCGACCCGTCGTAACAACTCTTGTGCCAGCTCTGGTATTGGTTCCACATTGATTTGCACATGTGGCACACCATTAGTCGTCATCGGCCTGGGCGTTTCCCGCATCGGCAAACTATCCGCATCCGCCAGAACTGAAATACTGCCCACGACTAACAAAGCTGTTAAAATAGCTTGCTGTAATACTACTTTTGATTTCATTACTTAACCCTCAATCATCGCCCTCAGGAGCGTTCTCCAAACCACATACGTGACAACAAGCTATCCTTACGCACGAACTGGTGATAAAGCGCGGCCAATACATGCGCAATAATCGTCAGCATGAGTAACTTGGCAATGATTCCGTGCATCGCTCTCGGTGGGAAGGCATCGAATGAAGTCGGAAGCGCGGCACCGGAACCACCAAAAACAATATCCGGCAACCCCGCCAGAACAGAGATAGCAATACCACTGGCTGCCATTAAGATCACTAACAGGTACAAGACATAATGTGCCAAAACCCCCAACTTATTGAGCAAAGCATTCCCAATATCAGCATGTGGCGGTTTCTTTGATTTAAGGCGAACCACTAATCTTATCAAGGTAAGCACCAGAATAATGGCGCCTATAGACATGTGCATACGGAGGGAAAAGAGCTTTTCAGGATCTGAATTAGGAATCTCGCTCAATACATTGCTCCCCATAAACAAAGCAGCGATCAACAGAACTGCGAGTAACCAGTGCAACATAACTAAAAAAGGGTGATATCGTTTCATAGGCGCCTCCGTAGATGCCGCTTTCTGTGACTAATATTTAAAACTATAAATGAGAGTTTTCGACATGATAAGATAAACAATCAGAATTAACTGTTTGGGTATTTTGCATAATGCTTGACGAATTGCGGCAAATCGCTATTTTCGCTAAAACCGTTGACCATGGCTCTTTCCGGGCGGCGGCCCAGGCTCTGAATCTGTCTCCCTCCGTTATCAGCCACCACGTCGGGCAATTGGAACAACGTCTCGATACCGCTCTGCTATACCGCTCTACCCGAAAACTATCGCTAACACCCGATGGCGAGCGCTTATTGGCCGCGGCGCATGCCATGATAGATGCTGCTGAGGCGGGACTACAGGATATTGTCAGCCATACCCACCAACCATCTGGCACACTACGTGTTACCGCCCCCGCTTTTCTTGCCCAATCGAACTTAACCAGTCAGTTTGCCGAATTCTCTCTTGCCTACCCACAGGTAGAACTCGTTATAGATTTTTCAGACACCCGGAAAGCGCTGATCGCAGACGGTTATGATGTCGCATTACGAGCCGGAATAATGGAAGACAGCTCACTCATGATGCGTAAATTATTTGATGTGCAACGACGATTAGTTGCGTCCCCTGCATATCTAGCCACTCATGCCCAACCACCCGTTTCACCCAGCGACCTGAGCGAATGGGATTGGTTATTATTAGCACCGGTTAAACGTCAGAAATTACTGTTTCGGAATGGCACAAAAAAGAAATTACTCACCAAACTCACCTCGCGGATGGTGGTGAATAATGTGCATGCGCTGTGCCAGCTGGCAAAACATGGTGTTGGCCTGACGTTAATCCCTGCATTTATCGCTGAAGAAGCAGTGAACAATGGTGATTTGCAATATGTATTGCCGGAATGGGCCGTAGATTCATTTGCTGTGTCCGCCGTCTGGCCCTCAAATGCGCCTAAATACGGTTTGGTGAAACACTTTATTAACTTTATTGCTGATCAGAACAAAACGGAAACATAAGCTGAAAATTATCCTGCCCTGTTAATCATCACAGGGCAGAAATTACTGAGAATATCCCGGTTTATTTGTTGTGATAAGCCTGACTCACCGCATAGCTATCTTCAAACCAGTTCCACAGAACGATTTTGCCATCTTT
>JBMZDK010000437.1:0-2603 GCA_049614265.1 Thiolinea sp. | reverse complement strand
TTGGGAGTGTGGTTGGAAGACCATACAGACGGGGATATTTATGTTGCTGTCCGAAAGCTGGCAGAGGAGAGTGCGGCAGGTGAAGCTGGCATGCTGAGTGGAGACCGGTTTATCAAAGTCGATGGGGAAATAGTGCAATCGACCGCAGATATATTATTCGTGCTGGCCGGTACACGTCGCGGTGAGAAGGTTGATGTTGAGTTCTCCCGGTTTGAAGACGAAGCTAATTCGGCGGAACCAGTGATCATGCGCAAGACGGTTACCTTGCAATAGGTATCATAAAAGAATTTTATTAAATCCTTTAAGATCAAAAATTTAGACGTTAATCTGATTTCACAGGTCTCCGCTACTTTGACATGGGATGATCATTCTATACGACTAATAACGTCTGTAATTTCGCCTGTGCGTAAGACGAATAGCTAGTCATGATGCTACTTCCAGGGAAAAAGGAGATCAGTATGACGATTAATATCGCGGACAGACATGAGTTACTCAGCCAGTTGGTTGGCCAGATGGGACAAGGCGGCACAGCCGGTAACTTTGCCAATTATTACGGTGGCCTGGAACCGCCAAAACAGTCAGATATTGCTGCTTTCAGAGCGGCAGCACAGCCTTCTGATTTGCAGGTAAGTGGTGATACCAAACAGCCCGGTTCTCTTGTTGATGGTACTGGTAATACGAAAGCAACAGCAGCTTTACCTGAGATTTATAATGCTGGTAATGCACAACAGGCTGATAGTACCGGGAAAAATGTACCGGGACAGCAAGGTGACAATAATGTCGATAAGTCTGATAAAGCGGAAAAGGGGCAGGCCGGTTCTGCTGAAGATAAAGCCAGGATGGCTGAGCTGGATGATGAACGAAAAAAGCAGGGAGAGATCAGCTCGTTAATCTCCCGTATCCAACAGTTACAACAGCAACTGCAGGTTATTGATAGCCGGGGTGGTGCATCCATTGGTGGGCAGAGCAGTAGTTTAGGTGATGGTTTTGAACAGACTGTTAGCAAATCATCCCCGGAACGCACAGCATTAGTATCGTTGATACAGCAGTTGCAGCAGCAGCTACAGGTTCTGCAATCGAGTTAATCAGTAAGAACCTGCTTCAGTTGCTTTTGTGTCATAAAGGTTTAATTCCGGCACCAGTCCTGGTGCCGGATCAGCTTATCAATAAAAAATTCCATACGTTTCAATTGCTCTAACCTTTAGCGCAGGATTTAGTTGGCTGAGTTATTTCATATTTTGATCGTTATGTGTGCAGTGCGAATCGTTTATAATGGTCTGAAACAGACCAGAGCAACAGGAGCGCTGCCTGATAATGAAAAAAATCCGCCACTCCAGCCTGCGCCTGCAGCAGGGTAATACCGATAAAGTTTACGAAGTTGAAATCGTTGAGCGCCACTCCAGAAACGATGAGCGTTATCTGGTTAACTTCCGTCACGGACGTTACGGTGCTTATTTGCAGGAAGGCAGCAAGACCCGTTCTCCTGTTCTGTTTGCCGAAGCAGAACAGCTATACAACAGTGTCATCGTAGCCCAAATCAATAAAGGCTTTGTTGTAGTGTCTGGCGATAACCCATTGCCGGATACAGCAACAGAAACCCAGAACAGTCAGCAGGTAGTGCAACCCGCATTATCTGTTCAGTCCTCAAATGAGGATAGCTCTGCTATCTCTGCCAGACAGCAGGCCGTTTTCCGCAAATTTATGCAACACCGTGCGGCACACAAGACGCATGATTATCAGCGGTGTTCCCGCCAGATCTGGCGTTTGGGCGAACTGGAAATGACAGAGGCAGTTCCGGCTTTAACCGAAGAGCTGGAAAAGGCCATGGCGCTGCGTGAACCGAATGCTGATCAGCTGATAAGACTTTATTCTCTGATCTGGTCTTTGGGGCGCTGTGGTGGTGGACGCGCCCGTCCATTGCTACAGGAGCTAAGTGTTGCTGAGGGCAAGCCACCTCATATCCGGCGTATGGCAGCACATGCGCACTACCATTTATTGCCGCAAAGCGAGCAGCAGGAAGCATTAACACATTTATATCGGGCGTTACCGGATTCACTGCGCACGCTGCTATCTGGTTTTACAGAAGGTGATACGGAGCTAGTCAGTCACCAGGCAGAACAACTGCTGGATTGGGCGCAACAGCATAAAGCAAACCAGCCGGAAATAAGCGATCAGAGCGAGAGTTGTTTCCTCACACTTTATTTACAGGCAAAAACCAGCAGTGGCCTGAGGTCGGTTTTACTCGAGTTATGCCGCACAGCACCACTGGAGTTTGGATCGGTCTGGCTATTGCGCCTGTTCTTTAAACTGGCCGAGTTTGAATGCGACGCAGAGATGTTGGGTATTCTGATTCCAAGGTTCGATGCCAGTGCAGCACGTCAGTACAACTGGCATCAGCAGCCTTATGAGCAAAAAACCTATCAACGTACCACACGGGATTACTTTAAACGCCGGGGCTGGCGATTGTTGCGGCGTTTGGGAGAATTAGGTCGTGCGGATTATGTTGCAATCGCCAGCGCCGTTTTGCAGCAGTACGATGATAAAGACAGTCAGCCGCAAACGATACGCCGCTATACCTGGGATGGTGGTTATCGTGCCATCAA
>JBMZDK010000436.1:0-2607 GCA_049614265.1 Thiolinea sp. | reverse complement strand
GGATAACTGGCAAAAAAGCCGTTTATCATGTTGGAGTCAATATTCCTTGTTACTCAGTTATCAAATCTTAACGACTTGTGTATTTTGGTGAATTGTGTGAGTCCGCATGCAAATATTACCAGGCATTGTTAGCCTGTTTTTTTGCTCAGCCGGATTGTGCTGTTGAACACTTTTGCCACCCTACTTAGCCCGAGTGATTAGTGCATTACTTACTGCGTTTTTTCATGTTGCCATATCTGGCTCTCTTTCTGATGGGGGAGTTATGGGCTATGCCGATAGTAGAGATCAAAAATAAACAAGCTTTTTATCTGAATCGATATAGTGAAGTGTTTGAAGACAAAACTGGTGATGTATCACTTGGAGATGTGCTTGCTGTTGAGGATCATTTCCGTCCTTCTGAGATACCAGGTGTATATTTGCACGATGGTTTTACCCGTTCAGCTTTCTGGTTCCGGATGAAATTGATTAACACTTCGGCTGAAACAGACTGGTATTTAAGTCAGTGGGGAGCACTTACTCGCCAGGTTGATGTTTTTGTGGCTGAAATGACAGATAAAAAGCCTGGTGTTGAAGACTTTTCCAGACTTCAGTCCGTTGATTATGCACAGGAAATTAAATATCACCTGCGATTGCCAACAGGTAGTTCTACTGCGTTTTATATCCGGGTACAAGATATACATTCACTCCAGCAGATTCATATGACACTTGCTGCTTCACCGGTAAAGATTAACGGCACAATGAGAGGTTACCCGATATTTGTCTCTGTCATCGGGGGGCTGTTGGTGCTGGCTTTGTACAATTTGTTCTACTTTCTGCATCTGCGGGATAAAAGTTTCTTAGCTGTGGCTGCATTAATTCTGACGTTTACACTGGAGATGGCCAGTCATACGACTCTATCAAACAGTATTCCGTGGATGCGCGACTATCTGGGGGCATTCGGAGCTGTGTTCGGTATGCTCTGCTGTGCAAGTGGTATCAGTATATTCCGGCATTTGCTCAATATGCCAGTGACTTTGCCGGTTCTGGATAGATGGTGGCGCTACCTGTTCTGGTACAGTATTGTCCTGGCATTTCTCTGTCCTTTATTGACTTTTACGATAGCTATATTGGCCATATGGATAGTAGCCTTACTATCAATGGGCTTGATTAGTCTGTTTGCATTTATTCGGAAAGGTTTTCGCCTGCCCTGGAGTGTTGTACTGGCAGGAAGCGTGTTTCTAATTGCCATTTCACCCAGTTTATTGCTTAGCCTTGGGCTAATAGATGACCAGGGGTATTCCGCCCAGGCCGGAATTTTCGGTTTGTTGTTAGCACTCATGTTGTTTTCAATGTCGCAGGCGGAAATAATGCAGGCAAAAAGTGAACAGGCTGAGCGTATTAACGCTGCCAATAAAGCCAGAGATGAATTTCTGACTACGATGAGCCATGAACTGCGTACGCCGATGAATTCTGTGGTTAGTGCCGGGCAGTTGCTGAAGCTGTCATCTTTAAATGGACAACAAGCAGAGTATGTGAATCGCCTCAATATTTCTTCGCAGCATATGCTGGCCCTGATTAATGATATTCTGGATTTGGCACGTCTGGATCAGCAGGCTTTTCAAATCGAAAATACGGAGTTCCGTCTCAATGAAATACTGCAGAAAACGGAGCAATTACTGGTTGATCAGGCCAACAACAAAGGAATTCGCTTAGTCTTTGATAATCGGTTTTTGCCTTTGAGAAAACACCTGAGTGGCGACCCGGTGAGGCTGCAGCAAATTTTGCTTAACTTATTAAACAATGCCATCAAGTTTACCGGGCGGGGCGAAGTAAAGCTGGCCATTACCCCACAGAATATGGATGAAGCGGTTAATTTACTGTTTGAAGTATCTGATACCGGTATTGGCATCGCAAAAGACCGGCAGGCAGAGTTATTTCAGTCGTTTATGCAGGTCGATAGTAGTACCGCTCGTGTATATGGCGGTTCCGGCCTTGGTTTAGCCATCAGTGCCAAGTTAGTCCGCCTTATGGGAGGAGATTTGCAGGTTGAAAGTGATGTGGGGAAGGGGAGTCGCTTCTTTTTCAGCCTGAACATGCCATTAGTTGAACCAACGCTTGAAAGTAGTCACAACCCTCCTGTAGCCAGGGATCATAAGTCGATCGAAGCATTACGGGTTTTGTTGGTCGATGACAATGAAATGAATCGTTTTTTCAATAGTCGTTTATTAGCATCATTGGGTGTTGAAGTAATGCTTGCTGATGGTGGGCATGATGCATTGCAGTGTCTCCACGAACATCATATTGACGCAGTTTTTATGGATGTCAGTATGCCGGGTATGGATGGTTATGAAGCAAGCCGGACAATCCGGGCCAACCCTCAGTGGCAGCAGCTCATTATTATTGCTTTAACCGCCCATGCTATTTCCGGTGAGCGTGAACGTTGCCTGGCGGCGGGCATGAATGACTATCTGCCAAAGCCATTTACATTGCAGGAACTGGAAAGTCTGTTGTATCGACAACGCTTTACTAAGCTAATGGCATCGCTGTAAAAATGTAGAGCGTGGCTATTTATTTCTATAATCACTTGATGATGAAAGTTTTCATTTTTGCTGCTGTGCCCTCTTGTTT
>JBMZDK010000435.1:0-2607 GCA_049614265.1 Thiolinea sp. | reverse complement strand
TTCAGTAATGTGAGAAATAAACGGATCAGCAATGCGGGTGATATTTTGGAGAAAAATTAATAAAGCTAACAGGAGGCTGGTAATAAATAATACGGAAGGTATAAGCGGAATATTACGATCAAAACCAGCTGTATCTTTTTTCATTATTAGCGCTATTATGGTCGAAATGATGGCATACTTTATGCTCAATGACTTGAATGCAGGCTGTATTTTCTGTATTCATCCATTCCCTCATTCTGCGATGAAGTTTTTTTGAAATAGTTTTAGTTTGGCTGACAATATTCTAAATGCCGGGTTCTTAATGGATTCATATTGCATTCAGTTAAAGGGCTTATTAAGATGCATAATATTTTTGCATTTTGGGTGTGTCTGAGAGTATAGAAATGGAAGTTGATGGAGCGGTATTTAAGGCTGCAAGGAAGAAAATCCGTGCTGACTTTCCTGGTCGTGGTGAGCCGGGTCAGCCAGCTAAAGGCACCCAGGAATGGGTGGCTGATCAGGCAAAGGTTAGCCTTCGGGCGGTGCAATACCTTGAGAAGGGCGATGCCAGCTTCAAAACACTCAAGTCCGTAAGTAAAGTCTTAGGTGTAGATAACTGGGAAGAGTGCATAATCGACTATGGGCTGGAATATGTCAGCTGTTTTGCGCGGAAGAATATCGACTTCAGGCCTGCACGCTATCCAGTAAATTTTCCGGACAATTACATGGATAGCATTATGCAGATGACAATTGACCCGTTGTCTATTCATGCGGAAGCCGGAAAATTTGAATCTTTTCAGTTGAATGAAGTGAATGCCCGGCTCACCGGCTTAGAAAAAGAAATACAGTTTTCCTGGTTAGCAGAAGTTTCATTAACGCCCAATATGAATACCTGGCTGGGTTGGGTGAGGGAGTTAGATGAATTGGTTATCGAAGCTGATAATCAGACAGTAAATATGCCTGTTATGTTTAGGCAGCTGAATGTTCCCTGTGTTTCATGGGCTGAATTTGTACGTATGGTTGAAAACTCGGAACACAGCCAGTTTAATATCGATATTGATTTAAAGTTTGCCCGGTTTGATAAGAAAATTACAATTTATGTTTCGATTGATCTATTGAAAATATTATTCCGGCAAGGCCGTGATAAATATCAATCAGAATGGCCTTACCGGGTACAGCTCAGAACGATTTCATAGCTGCAGTCAGGTGACTTTAAGCGATATCACGTTCTTTTTTCTTTTTAGCATCCTCTTTTACGCAGGGCGATTCTGGCGCCTTGGTGTCTTCAGTGCCTATAACAGGCTCGGGACAGCTCGCTAATTTCATGCCGTCTTCTTTCGTATCGTATGTTTTTTGTTGATTTGCTGGTTTTGCTGTCGTCATTATTGTCCTCGCATTTTGCTATTAAGAAAATTGATCAGGCGTTACAGATCACAAGGTTGCATGCGGGTGATTCAGTCTGCTTAGCAGACAAGAATATTACGACTAGACCCAAAACTGGATTCAGGAGAGCATGAACACCTGTAATCTGGCACACCGCTGAAGTGTGTTGTGTTTTTAATAAGATTGGTACACAGCTAAAAGCGCAAAAAAATATTGCGGTCTTTTTTTGTTACGTTAACTTTTGCAGTTTAACTCAAATCTTCAGTCTTGTTTTAAATTTAATCACCTCTTGTGTTAAGAGCTGACTTGTTAGAACCTGCAGTTTCATTGTTGCACTTGATTCCGGGCTAACAAAATCTGATGAATACTCACCGTTTATTGCCTTATCTGCTGATCCTGACTTCAGGTGTTGTTTGGGGCGGCACCTTTTCACTAACATTGGTTGCGACAGCAGAAGGTGCTCATCCACTAGGTATTTCTGCCTGGCAGGCAACCATTACTGCAGGACTGTTTGCGGGCTATTGCCTTTTGCGTCGGATTCCCTTTTTCCAGCTCAAACACATTTACAATTACGTTGTCATCGCACTGGTTGGGGTAACTTTGCCAAACCTTGCTTACTACTATGCGGCGCCACACCTGTCTGCCGGAATTCTGTCGATTACTGTTGCATCGGTGCCCCTGCTGACTTATGCGCTGATGTTGGGGCTGCGTTACGAAACGGCGGTGACTAAACGGGTATTAGGAATTGTGTTGGGAATGGCGGCAATTCTGTTATTGGTTTTGCCGGATCAGGGCTTGAGCAGTGCAGATGCCAATTTCTGGATCATTCTGGTGGTGTTGGGTTCCGGGCTTTATGCGGTGGAGAATGTCTATGTAGAAAAAGGGGTGGCCGAGACGATAAGTGTCTATGAGTTATTGTGTGGTGCTAATTTGTTGGGAATGTGCCTGCAATTTCCATTGGTGATGGTGTTGGGTATTGCAGAGCCGCCTTCATGGTTATTGACTAAAGCAGGATTGGCACTGGGTGGAATTGCGTTAAGCAGTGCGTTGGCATACTCCCTGTTTATGATCACTATTCGCATGGCTGGCTCGGTATTCGCCAGTCAGTGTGCTTATATCGTCACGATCTCCGGCGTGCTGTGGGGGATTGTGCTGTTCGCAGAGCAGCACAGTATCTGGGTTTGGTCTTCTGTTGTGGTGATGTTGATTGGGTTGGTGCTGGTTACGCCAAAGAAACAGCAGCAG
>JBMZDK010000434.1:0-2620 GCA_049614265.1 Thiolinea sp. | reverse complement strand
ATGCTGACAATAGCGTCGATATCCAGGAGTTTATGGTCTTGCCGACTGGCGCAACCAATATGGCT
Organism: Thiolinea sp.; assembly: GCA_049614265.1. Taxonomy (GTDB): domain Bacteria; phylum Pseudomonadota; class Gammaproteobacteria; order Thiotrichales; family Thiotrichaceae; genus Thiolinea. The sequence goes on along the minus strand of JBMZDK010000434.1, from coordinate 2,555 downwards.
GATGCCGTGCGTTATGGCGCTGAGGTGTTTCACAATCTGAAGTCTGTGCTGAAAAAGAAAGGTTTGAATACTGCGGTGGGTGATGAAGGTGGTTTTGCACCGGATTTATCTTCAAATGAAGAAGCGATTGAAGTCATTCTGGAAGCGATTGAGAAGGCCGGGTTTAAAGCGGGTGAGGACATGTTCCTCGGCCTGGATTGTGCCAGTTCTGAATTCTACAAAGACGGTAAGTATGTGCTGGGTTCAGAAGGGCGTAGTTTTGATGCCGATGGTTTTAGTGATTATCTGGCAGGCTGGGTCGATCAGTATCCGATTATCACCATTGAAGACGGTATGGACGAAGCGGACTGGGATGGCTGGGCGATGCTGACGCAGAAAGTGGGCGATAAAGTACAGTTGGTGGGTGACGATTTATTTGTGACCAATACCAAAATTCTGGCTGAGGGTATTGAGAAGAATATCGCTAACTCTATTCTGATTAAGGTTAACCAGATTGGTACGCTGACTGAAACGCTGCAAGCGATTGATATGGCGCATAAAGCGGGTTATACCGCCGTGGTTTCACATCGTTCCGGCGAGACTGAAGACACCACGATTGCTGATATTGCAGTAGCGACGAATGCAGGGCAGATTAAAACCGGCTCCTTGTCGCGTTCGGATCGTATCGCGAAATACAATCAGCTGCTGCGTATTGCGGAACAGTTGGGTGATAAAGGTGTTTATCCGGGGCGCTCAGTGTTTAAAAACTGATTACATCAGTTTGGCTGGTTATCCGGCAAATCTTAAAACGGCACTGTATGGTTTGTACTGTGCCGTTTTTGTTTACATCTCTGCTATACGTTCGCGCACTGCCAGGAACCATTCCTGCAGCATTGCCGTTTCCGGGGATTTTGCTGCCCAGCGTGAGGCTTTAGCACAAAGTTGTTGGGTGATGGGGAGCAGTGTGCCGGGTATGGCATTGACGCGTTGCTCGAATGCCTGCCAGGAATCATAGGCTTTTTCATCCAATAGGCGGCAAATTCTGATACAGGTGTGGTGAGTACCGAAAATACTGAGGTATGCCATGGCATGTTCAGGATTTCTGCCATCTGCAAAGGTTTCCAGATAGGTATGAATCAATTGTTCTTCTTCTTCCGGGTATTCCGGCACCGCATCGTCACACAGTAGCCAGGCCATATCATCCATTGGGTTCCGGGCGCAGCAATGTTCCCAGTCGAACCATCTGACTTGTGCATTATCCTCCAGCATAGCGTTACCGGGGCGGGCATCCCATTTTGTGAAGCAGGGTTTGAGTAAAACCAGCCGTTCATAGATAGTGGCAACCGGTACTAACGGGCAGGGGAGCTTGGTGTGGTTACCCAGTAAGGCCGTGCGGTCAATCAGCGCGATTAGCCAGTCGGGTTCACAGCCGACGATAGGTAATTCATGTTGTAAGCTCTGTTGAGTAGCGATTTGCTGGATCTGCGCCAGAGCATCCAGTGCCAGTGATAGCCATTGGGTGTATTGCTCTCTGGTCGCATTTTTCAGGGCTTCAGAGAGTCGTATGCCGGGCAGGTCTTCCTGAATCAGTACCATGCCGTTGAACGCAAAGCATTTGGGAACGGGGGCGTTGCTTGCTTTCAGAGCCTGCATCATGCGGTATTCCAGGCGGGCGCGGCCTGAATCAAAACGCCGGGATGCGATTGCTGTATGGCCATTATCCAAATGCAGGCGAAAAGAGCTGCGTTGTCTGCCACCGGGAAAGTCTGCAGCAATGACTTTACATTGCAAATGTTGCTCACAGATGTGTGAGTAGTTAGTTACGAGAATTTGATCTTCGATAGTAGTCGGTGGGTGCGCCGGATAGGCGAGCTGTACTTTCCTGATATCGGCAAAGACATTGGTATCAGAGGTGTCTTTGGGGAGTGGAAGCTGAAGGGATGTTGGTGGGAGTCTGAATAGTCCGCCATCTAAGTATTCACGGAAATGCAGAGAGTTATAAACCGGTGCGTTTGTATTGGTCATTGATAGCAGATTGGCTTTAATTATTGTTAAGCTGCAGGGTGCAAGTTTTCATGCGTGCTCGTAGATTACCGGGAGATTATCCCCCGGTAATGTTTAATCGGCGCTTATCAGGAAGAGCCGCCTCCGCCGTAGCTGTAAATGCCATGTCCATGTCCTGCAGAAACATGTCCACCGCCACCGGAGCCGCCGCGACCACCGAAGCCAAATCCGCCATGCCCCGGGCCACCGATAATCTGTCCGCCACCACCGGAGCCTGAGCCGCCGTTACTAATCACGAAGCCCGGATTGCCCTGGACAGGGCCGGCAAAGATATTATTGCCACCGGAGCCGGAACCACCGTTAACTCCGAATCCCGGATTGCCTTGTGTCGGGCCGGCAAAGACGTTATTGCCACCAGAGCCTGAGCCACCATTAACCCCGAATCCCGGATTATTACCTTGTGCCGGGCCTACAAAGACATTTCCACCGCCAGAGCCTGAACCGCCATTAACCCCGAAAATGGGAGCGCCAAATCCCGGCCCGCCTGGAATGCGACCACCGCCAGAACCGGA
>JBMZDK010000433.1:0-2635 GCA_049614265.1 Thiolinea sp. | reverse complement strand
CTATCAGCCTTTACATGGTCATTAACGTGGGCCAATTTCTTTATAGGCTTAGTTGCTTGGCCATCTATCGGTGGAGTAACAGCCTGGTTGATTTCATCTGCCTATAACCGTTTATCAAACTAGCCATTTTTCATTTTCCCTTGACCTGATAGTTGCTCACAGGTTTTATGATTAGGGGTGGCAATTATTGTTGAAATCGCAACAAGCCGGAGTTTGTATTTTTAGAGGCCATATTTATGAGTTCAGATACTTCAACTACTCGTCTTTCTATTACAGGCATGACATGTGCCGGGTGTGTTGGTGCCGTGGAAAAAGCTTTATCGGCTACTCCAGGTGTTCTGCAGGCCAATGTTAATCTGGCTGAACGCACGGCATTGATAAAAGGTGACGTTAATCCGGAAAGCCTGAAGCAGGCAGTTGCACAAGCGGGTTATGATGCGGCTATTATGCAGGGCAGGGCATCGGAAGCTGAAAAAGAAGCTCATGAAAAAGCCCAATATCAACGTTTATGGCAACGTGTATGGATTGCAGGCATTCCGGGTGCTTTATTATTTATTAGTAGTATGTTGTTGGGTATCTTGCCGGAAGTCAGTGGTGCCGGTCGGGTATTTTGGCTGATTATCGGACTGATGACTTTGGGCATTATGGCTTATTCAGGCGGCCACTTTTATAAAAATGCCTGGCAACAGTTGAAGCATGGCAGTAGCAATATGGACACGCTGATTGCTCTGGGAACTGGTACTGCATGGTTATATTCGATGCTGGTTGTATTATTCCCTGATGCTGTGCCATCGCTGGCCCGGCACGCTTATTTTGAAGCGGTGTTGATTATTATTGCGCTGGTAAGCATTGGCAATGCATTGGAAATGCGGGCACGTGGCCGTACCTCGGCAGCGATTAAACAACTTATGAACCTGCAGCCCCCAATGGCCCACGTGATCCGTAATGGAAAAGAAGAAGATCTGCCTCTGGAAGAGGTTGGACTACAGGAAACATTGCGTGTGCGTGCAGGAGAGACCGTTCCACTAGACGGTGTGGTATTTGAAGGCCAATCCCATGTTGATGAATCCATGCTGACAGGCGAGTCATTAGCAATTCTTAAAGCGGCTGGTGACACAGTAACGGGCGGCACCCTGAATAGTTCCGGTAGCTTTCTGATGCGAGTGAGTCATATTGGTAGCGACACCGTATTGGCACAGATCATAGATATGGTGCGACAGGCGCAAAGTAGTAAACCACCTATTGCTCGTTTGGTGGACAAGATAGCAGCGATCTTTGTCCCGGTTGTGGTAGTAATAGCATTGCTGACTTTTGTCTTGTGGTATTGGTTGGGGCCAGAACCTAGTCTGAGTTATGCGCTGGTTACGGCAATGACGGTATTAGTTATTGCCTGTCCGTGCGCACTGGGGTTAGCAACGCCTATTTCAATTATTGCCGGTGTAGGTAAGGCGGCACAGTCGGGCGTATTAATCCGTAATGGTGAAGCACTACAACAAGCAGCAAACATTGATACTGTCGTTTTGGACAAAACCGGCACGATTACTCAGGGTAAACCAACCCTGAATGCTACGCATACTGCCAACGGCGAATCAGAAGAATATTGCCTGCAAGTTGCCGCTAGCCTGGAGCAGGGTTCAGAACACCCTCTGGCGCAGGCAATTCGGGATGCCGCAACTGCCAAGGGGCTTGAGGATCTGAGGATCGATCAGTTTACAAGTATCGCGGGCCATGGTTTACAAGCAGAGATAGATGGTAAAACCTGGTACATGGGTAATACGCGCCTTATGCAGCAGAAGTCATTAGGGCTTGATGACTGGCAACAATCACTCACTGAGTTGGATGAAAAAGGACAGACCCCCGTATTTCTTGCCGATTCGCAGCAAATTTATGCACTGTTTGGTGTAGCTGACGCACTCAAGGATGATGCCAAAACCAGTATTCAGGCCCTACAGCAACAAGGGCTTAAGGTGGTTATGCTAACAGGGGATCGCCAGCAAGTTGCTGAACATATCGCCCGGCAGGTGGGCATCGAACAGTTACATGCTGAGGTATTGCCTGCGGATAAAACAGCCGTGATTGCTAATTTACAAAAGCAGGGGTATCAGGTCGCTATGGTCGGTGATGGGGTAAATGATGCTCCAGCCTTAGCATTGGCCGATGTTGGTATTGCGGTCGGCGCTGGTACGGATGTGGCCATTGCAGCAGCAAATATTACATTGATGGGATCATCATTAGCTGGCATAGAAAAAGCGATTCGGATCTCAAAAGCCACTACACGCAATATTTGGCAGAACCTATTTGGTGCCTTTATTTACAACGTAATCGGAATCCCAATTGCGGCAGGTATTTTGTATCCATTTTTTGGCATCTTGCTCAGCCCAATGATTGCGGGTGCTGCGATGGCATTGTCTTCGGTAACGGTGGTAACAAATGCTAACCGACTGGCGTTACTTGATGTGGAGCTTAGACAATGATTTTCAAGTTGGGTGTTTTTGCACAAACGGCTAAATCTGGATTAGTCAGATATGTCGGTTTGGTCAAAAGTTGCTTTGGGTTAATCCGTTTCGTGCCTTTGGGCAAAATCCCCTTTATCAGATCTCCTCAGTTTTAAAGCAGAGAGTTTATCTGGAAGAAA
>JBMZDK010000432.1:0-2654 GCA_049614265.1 Thiolinea sp. | reverse complement strand
GGCTCACCCTCAAACAACGTCCGCGTCGCATAGCGATAAATCCCATCCGGCTTACGCACCAGATAATAATCCCGCTCATCAGAACGCCGTATCGTCGCCGTTTCGCCCGCCACCTCAGCCGTACTGACATTAGTAACCCGATAAGTCCCCTGCTCCTGTTTCGCTGTATTAGTGACCCGATATTCCCAGCTCAAGCCTTTATCCAGCGGGAAATAATCCGTCGCATCCGGCTCGCTGCTACAGCCAGCCAAACCCAGCAACACAACACAGATTACGAAGACGAACCGGAACATCATCATTTCTCAGGCAGCGCCTGTTTAGGCAGGTTAGAAAACTCAATCATCGACGGCACTTCACCCGCAAAACCGCTAGCAACCTGTTTTACCGCTTCATCCGGCACCACCGTCCCCATCTGTAATTCGCCATTACGCATCATCCGTAATGCTTCCTGTGCTGAATTATGCAATCGTTTGCTGTACGGCAGAATATAGGCACGCGGCAACTCAGCTGGTTTGTGCTCAGTCAGGTCACTCAACCACAGAAAAATTGTACCGGACACACCCCGCTCTTTATCCGGCTCTTCAATCACCGCACCATGCAGTAAAAATTTCTCCGGCACCGCATTATGACTCGGCCAGCCCTGCGCACGATCCCAACCCTGATAAGCCAGCCAGTAAGCTGCACTTACCAATAACACTAATATCAGGCGCAACACCCAATGCAACCGGCTAAACAACAACACCAGCATCAATAAGGCAAGCACCAGCACATTGACACCGACTAAAATAAGAATGGACTCGTTCATTCCTGCCGCACCCTCTTAACGTTTAGGATAGACAACACTTTTTGCAGACCAATAACGGTAAACATAATCACCATGCGGGCACATAGCATCATTCCCCCACCAGTGAAGTTTGTAAGGTATTAATATTCTCTACCTCACCCTGATTATTCAGCGTAAAACGTACTGCCGTTTTCTCCTCACCCTCATTCTTCAAATCAAGCGTGGCGTAATGCAACACTTTGAGCGTTGGATTGACCTCAGCGACATAAATACTCACCGGCACAGCCTGCCCGTCCTGGCTTTTGTAATAATGCACATTCACAATAAACTCACCGGGTGGGCGACCACGAATCGTCACCACTTCCTGATTCAACGGATTGATAATTTCCTGCCCGTCCACCTGCTGCGTATCATTGGTTAATCCACGATCATCCCGATCCAGGTGCATCAGCCCATTTTGTGCCTGCTTATACCAAACCCGCGTACCCTGTGGCCCCTGTACCCAGGTATCAACATCATTAGCGCTCCCGTCTTCCCAGCTGACGGTGATCAGAAATTCTGCCTTAGGATTGATAATACCGCTCTTAGCCGGAGGGTTAATCAGCAGGAGTGAAATCAGGAATAAAAAAGTAAACGTCAGCAACGCATTAAACAGCAGATCAGTAAACGGGTCGCTGCCCGTACCGCTCATGTGCTGTCGCGTACGGAACAATGCCATTTAACCGGCCTGCGGTTGAGGGGCTGGCTGCCCCGCCTGTTGCACCCAGGTCAGAGTACGCACCAGCAAACGATCCGCACAGTGATCAAGAAACAGGTATTGCACCCCCAGAATCATACTACCCACCAGCCCCAGCAATGTAGTATTCAGCGCAACCATCATCCCCTGCGTCATACGCTGCATCAATTGCTGTACCTGTTCGATTTCGAGTGAATCCAGGCCACCAATTGAAGTTAGCATCATAATAAAACCGATCACCGTGCCGAGTAATCCCAACTTAATCATCGCGCCAGCAGCAAACCAGCCAAAAGCGTGTTGATAGTGGAAATGTTCGGCTAACAGCTCGCCATTTAAGGCAAGGTTATTTGCCTCGCTTCGAATCATCAGGGGTAAGTAAGTGCTGAACAGACTGGTATTTTCTTTTCGACCGGCGAGCTTCGATTCCTCTTGTTGTTCAGGTGATATGGAAAGGGGGTTTCTTCCGGTTTGAAAGGCTGAAAGCTCTTGCTCCAGCCTGGAAAGGTGATAACTTCGATACCCACAATGCAAGCTAACAAGCACAGTCAGGATGAGCAATACCACGCTAATCCGTGTCTGATCGCTGGCCAATACTTCAGGCAACAACCCCATATGCCAGGTGACCATCACCATAAACAACAGCAAACCGGCCAGCCACAACCAACTCACAACAATAAAATAGGGCGGGCGATCAGTCATATTTCAGCTCCGCAGGCTGCCCATGCATCTGAACAGCTTTCGCGCCCAGCGCATCAACCTCAGCAGCATCATGCGTCACATGCACCAGCATAGCACCCGACTGATCCAGCAGATCACGTGTTAATTTCAGCATATCCGCCTTCAGCTGTGGATCAAGCGAAGTAAACGGCTCATCCAGCAAGACCAAATCCGTTGTGCTCAAAAACGTCCGCGCCAATGCAAGTCGCCGCTGCTGCCCTAATGAAAGCTGCCTCGGATAATGCAGCCCCTTATCTCCAAGGCCAACCTGCTCCAGCGCAGCCTGAGCCTGGGTTTTGTCTGCACTGTTATGGAAAATCAGTAAATTCTGGTAACAGTTGCGCCACTCCAGCAAATTTGGTTCCTGAAACATAAATGCCGTGCCTGCCGGACACTGCACCCTACCCTCATACTCCC
>JBMZDK010000431.1:0-2655 GCA_049614265.1 Thiolinea sp. | reverse complement strand
TTGCTCTGGGCTTGTTATTACTGGCGACCAGCCGCACGAATGGCAAGGATGAAAGCGAAACCACCGGGCATGTCTGGGATGACGATCTGCAGGAATTAAACAATCCCTTACCACAATGGTGGCTGTACCTGTTTATCGGCACCATTATTTTCTCGCTGGTGTATCTGTTCTGGTATCCGGGTTTGGGCAATTTCAAAGGCATGCTGAACTGGACGTCAACCAAGCAATTTGAGGAAAACTATGCCGAGATGGTGGATCGCCAGAAGCAGGCGTTGAATCAGTTTGTTGAGATGGATATTGCTGCGCTAACGAAAGAAGCAGCGGCGATGAAAACAGCAGAGAACCTATTTTCGAATAATTGCGCGGTGTGTCATGGTTCAGCAGGTAAAGGAGCTGTCGGCTTTCCAAACCTGACGGACAAAGACTGGTTATATGGTAATACGCCAGAGCAAATCCAACACAGTATCGCCAAAGGCCGGAATGGGATGATGCCCCAGCTGGGCCTGTCGGAAGATAGTATCCAGCAGCTATCGCACTATATCTATGGTCTTAGTGGTAACAAAGTGGACGCTGAGCTGGCGAAAAAAGGTAAGGCGCAATATGCCTTATGCATGGGATGTCATGGTGCTGACAGCAAAGGCAACCAGGCACTGGGGGCACCCAATCTGACGGATAACGTATGGCTGTATGGTGACTCGCTGCAAGCGATTCAAGCGGTGTTGCGTGATGGAAAAACCGGGGAAATGCCTGCACATGAAACGCTGTTGACCGAAATCGAAATCCGCCTGTTAACGGCTTATGTGACTTCGCTATCCGCAAAGTAAAGTCAAAGAGACGACTAAGGAGCAAACAGGCTGTGACTGCCCGGAACCAAGTATGTTTGAGCGTAGCGAGTTTACGCCGGTGTACGGGTATTTACAGCCTGTTTGCTCCGCTCCTTTGGTTGCTTCACCCCAACGATTAGTCCAAAGCCTTCTTAAAAAGACCCACAGGAGATAGCCCCATGAACCCATCATTGCTACATGAAACCAATCCACGCCACGAACACTACCGGGTGATTGGAATTGTCGTCTGGGTTTCATTTGTTGCGGCCTGTATGGCAACCGCACTGTTTTTTGCCACCTTTGACCCGCTGGATATTATCGATCAAACCACCTTCCCGCTGGACTTAGATCGCATGGATTGCTACAGCATCGGTTTTTTTCTGTTCTGGGCGCTAACCCTTTGTACCGGGAGTGCGGTTGCATGGCTCATCAAAACACCAGTGGCTTCAGTCTCCGCCATCAAGCAGATTAAAAATGGTGACAAACCATCATGAGTACTCAGGATGACAAAGTAGCGGGCAAGCCTGTCGCTGTGCCTATTAAACTCTATGAGTCAGAAAGCAAAATCTATCCCCGTGAAACCAAAGGCTATTTTCAGAACCTGCGCCGGGTCGCTTTGTTTGTCTTATTAGGTCTGTACTATGGGCTGCCATGGTTAAACTGGGGTGAGCGTCAGGCTGTATTATTTGATTTACCTGCGCGGAAATTCCATATTTTCGGCCTGACCCTATGGCCACAAGATTTCTTCTTTCTCACTTTGTTGCTGATTATGGCGGGATTGTCCCTGTTCTTCTTTACCGCACTGGCCGGACGAGTGTGGTGTGGTTTTGCCTGCCCGCAAACGGTGTGGACAGAAGCTTTTCTGTGGATGGAGCGGCTGGTTGAAGGTAACCGTAATGCCCAGATCAAACTGAGCAAGATGCCGTTAAATGCAGAGAAAATCCGCAAACGTGTATTAAAGCAGGTGTTATGGGTCAGTTTTGCCTTCTGGACGGGCTTTACCTTTGTTGGCTATTTCACCCCGGTTGAAGAACTGGCCTATGCCCTATGGACATTTACCGCTTCATTCTGGCAATGGTTCTGGGTGTTGTTCTATGGCTTCGCTACTTATGGCAACGCTGGTTTCATGCGCGAACAGGTGTGTAAATACATGTGTCCCTATGCCCGTTTCCAAAGCGCCATGTTCGATAAAGACACTCTGGTCATTACCTACGATGAGCAGCGCGGTGAACCCAGAATGCGCGGTGCCAAACGCAAAAAAGACCCGAATGCAGCTGGTGACTGTGTGGACTGTGGTTTGTGCGTACAGGTTTGCCCCACCGGTATCGATATCCGCGACGGACTGCAATACGAATGTATTGCCTGTGCCGCCTGCGTTGATGTTTGTAACGAAGTCATGACCCAGGTCAAGCGGCCGCCCAATTTAATTAAGTACACTACAGAAGCCAGTATGGAAGGCAATCTAACCCGCATTCTGCGCCCGCGCATCATTATCTACGCGGTATTGCTGGGCTTATTGTTTGCCGGGTTTGTCACTGCACTGGCCATGCGCAGCTCGGTACAGTTTGACGTCCTGCGTGACCGCAATGCCCTGTACCAGGTGATTGGAAATGATCAGATTGCCAACAGCTACACACTGAAAGTGATGAACAAAGGCCATATTGACCAGCGTTACCGGATTGAAGTGGAAGGTTTGCCGGAGGCGAAAATAGAAATAGCGAATGAGCGTGTGATTACTGCCGGTGAGATTGCCAATGTGGCGGTGCAGGTGTCGGCTCCCAATTCAGCGTTAGCAGGTAAGAGCCAGACAATTTATTTGAAATTGACGGAA
>JBMZDK010000430.1:0-2655 GCA_049614265.1 Thiolinea sp. | reverse complement strand
AAAACCACTTCTCCCCGTAGTCTCTCAGCCAGCGCATCATCAGTATCCAGTAAACGCTCCAGCAAACCTTCAATCAGCCACTCGGCCATGGATTCACCAGGATGTTGACGGGCAATCACCCAAACCCGCTGTTTCCCCTCAGTCTCATCACCTATCGTTAATACATCCAGTGGCCGCTGTTGCAGGCTATTCCCCGCCACCGTTAAACGGCATCCTTCCTGTGTTTGCGCCCAGGCAATTAACTCCGCATGCCGGGTCTGTGGATAAGGCGTAAAGTAGGCATAATAAACAGCATCATATTCCGGCTGATGTCTGATCTGCAACTGGCCATCAGCGTATTCAGTTGGCACCCGGAACCAGTATTGCTGATCATAAGATGCCAGCGCCTGATAACCTTCCCAACCGTCCGTAAAAGCCGCCTCACCAGCATTGATAATATTGATTCCCAGTTCAGTATCACACCCGCCGCTGACACGAAAATAAAACCACTGGAAAAAATCACTGTGACTATCAGGCCTGATCTTCAGGCGAATATCTGATGCTGATTCCAGACTCATCACCTCAATATTACCGGCATCAAAATTCTGCTGAACCGTAATCATTTATTTACCGGCTCCTGTTGCGTTGCACAATGGATACCGCCGCCGCCCGCAGCAATTGCATCAATGTTCAACGGAATAACCTCACGCCCCGGATAAGACTCCGCCAGCGTTAATTGCGCGCGTGCATCAGCATTTGCGTCACCAAATTCCGGCACCAGCACCACATCATTCGCCACATAATAATTAATATAGCCCGGCGCAAATTCAGCTGAATCAAACTGAGGCCGGATCGTGGCAGGCACTTCCAGCGTCGTCACGTCCAGCGATCGCCCGTGGGCATCAGTCGCATTACGCAATATTTCCAGATGCTGGCGGGTGATCTGATAATCATATTGCGCTGCATCCGTCTCCAGCGCAGCCACCACAGCACCCGGCTTAACAAACCGGGCATAGAAATCCGTGTGCCCATCCGTAATATCACGTCCGGCAATCCCCGGCAGCCAGATAATTTTCTGCAACCCCAGCAGGCGCTTTAACTCGGCTTCACACTGCGCCTTACTCACACCGGGGTTACGATTCGCATTCAACACGCAGCTCTCAGTAATGATTGCTGTGCCTTCGCCATCAACCTCAATACCTCCGCCTTCCAGCACCAGCGATGAACTGATATGGCGGGCAGCAGCCATGTTGATAACAAAGTCAGCAACACCCGCGTCGTTAGCATGCGCCTGTTTATTACCCCAGCCGTTAAAATTAAAATCCACGCCCGCCAACACCCCGGTTTCATTGCGCACAAATACCGGCCCGCTATCGCGAATCCACAGGTCATCCAAATCCGTAACGATTAACTCTACTGCGGAACCGCACAGATTACGCGCGCGAGTTCTGTCAGCTTCACGCACCAGCATTTTCACCGGCTCAAATTCAACCAGCGTGCGGGCAATCAGCCCCAGATTTTCCTGTACTGCCGGCAAAAGGGTGTTACCCCAAATAGAGGCCCTGGCGCCAAAAGCCATCCAGGTGCAATGATGAGGAACCGATTCATCCGGCATATACCAGGATTCATTTCCGGCAGAATCTCCGGAACCGGAACCATTATCCGTTCCACCCGCACCACCGGTATTTCCTGTATTGCCGGAGCTACTGTTGCCCGACGAGCCGCCACCACAACCAATAATGGGTAGCGCCATGCCAGCTCCCATGGTTTTCACAAATGTGCGCCTGCTTACCATGCCTATCCTCTTTTGAGATTTTTAGTTTAGTATTCCCTGACGATGAGTATATCAGAACCGCTTTAGACAGAAATTAACATGGCATAAATCAGGAACAGGCCAAATCCCATCATCAATAAAGACGCACATCGGGCATAGAGTCGCAATTTTTTCAGAGTAACAACAACCAAACGGTGAAAAGTTGATGCTGATATCAGGGTAATTCCCATACCGGCGATCAAGGTAATGACACCAATTATCTGCAGCAATAAAGGAAAACGGGTCTGTTCTGCACAAATCAACAGCACACTCCCCAACACCAGACGCAGGGTCGCTGTCACTACCTGTAACCACTTTTCATCGGCAAAAGAACACATTGTGTCCATAACCAGCCGTGGTTGTATCAACATCAACATCCCGGTAGCCGCTAATACCAGCCCAAAAAATATTATTATTGCACCCATGCTTATGCCCCATAGTATAATTAAGCCCATGAGAACAGTTTGAAGGCATTGCGCACATTCTGCTGATCTCTTCTATACTAAACGCATAAGCAATAAAAATGGTTGGCAAACTGATCAGTAAAGGCCCATTTAGTCGCTGGGCCAGCGAGAAACTGGTTAGCTTTTCTAACCTGACAGGTAATAAATGGTAGCTTGTTAAGCTGATGCATAACAACTATATTTGTTACATCGCAGCGTTATCGAACTTTAACGACTTTGTAGTATTAAAACGTTATATGATCTCCTCCTCTCCTCCAGTCATATAATGTCACTTCAAAGCGATAGTTGGTAAAGCCGCTGATATTGAAAAATCCGCAGCACAAAACGGTATTTGACTCTCCTCCTCTCCTCTAATCATCTACCGTGCTGCGGATCATTTTTTTCCTTCATCTGCCAGCT
>JBMZDK010000429.1:0-2659 GCA_049614265.1 Thiolinea sp. | reverse complement strand
CGGCTGGTCACCCTGTGGCGCTTTTACCGTAAACGTTGCCGTGCGTGCGGTACGGTCCATGGTCACACTAACATGCCGATAATGCAGCGCATCCACTTCCACACTACATTGCAACGGCTGCAGCACGACTCCCTGTTGTGCACCAGGCTCCTCAGCCATAGCCGCACTCACACTTTCATCTGCCAGCGCCAGAGCCCGCGCCTGTACCGCGTCTTTAAACTTCGCCGGTTTCGCTATTGCATCCACCAAGCGCCAGTCCAGTGCTTTTTTACCGCGTACGCCCTCTGTCGTTGTACAAAAAACATCGGCCAGATCGTGGCGCACCTTGCGTTTATCGGTCAGCCGCGTCAGCCCCCCCGTACCCGGCAATACGCCCAGCAACGGTATTTCCGGCAAACTTACCGAACTGGAGCGATCATCAACCAGAATAATCTCATCACAGGCCAGTGCTAACTCATACCCACCTCCGGCACAGGCACCATTCACCGCCGCAATAAACTTCAGGCCGTCATATTGCGACGAATCCTCAAAGCCATTCCGGGTTTCATTGGTGAATTTACAGAAATTGACTTTCCAGGCATGCGAACTGACACCAAGCATAAAAATATTGGCTCCGGAGCAGAAAATTCTGTCCTGCAAGCTGGTAATCACCACCGTACGAACTTCGGGGTGCTCAAAGCGAATCCGGTTAACCGCATCGTGTAATTCAATGTCCACACCAAGGTCATAGCTGTTGAGCTTGAGCTTATAGCCCGGGCGAATACCGCCATCTTCAGCAAAATCCGCTGCCAGTGTTGCCACCGGGCCATCAACGCTGAGTTGCCAGTGCTGGTATTGATCGGGATGCGTTTGATAATTAACGCCGGTCATAGTCACATCTCCTCCTGATGCCTGAGAACCTGCAGATGCCGACATCATAAAGTAATTTTTTACGGGCCGCCTGAAATCCGGCAGTTTGTCAGGTCATGCTCTGATAATATGAACGACAGAAAGATAAATCTTTGCTGCCAGTAAACGAGGAGGAGTTTATGAGCATACCTGTCCCACCACCCGCAGAGCATTTCAATTTTGCTGAACACCTGTTGCAGCTCAATCAGAGCCGACCGAATAAAACTGCCTATATTGATGATGCCGGTACACTGAGTTATGGCGAGCTGGATAACCGTGTACGTCGTATGGCTGCAGCGCTCACCGGGCTGGACGTTCGGCGGGAAGAGCGGGTACTGGTGCTGATGCACGACTGTAATGACTGGCCGGTGGCCTTTCTGGGGGCAATGTATGCAGGCGTTGTACCGGTAGCACTGAACACCCTGCTCAGCGCAGAGGATTACCATTATATCCTGCAACACAGTAATGCCCGGGCAGCGATTGTCTCTGCTGCGTTGTTGCCGGCTTTACAGGATGCACTGGACAACGGTGAACATGATTTACGGCACATTCTGGTGTCACGGCCTGATGGCGATCTGGCGGAAGGTGTGCTGGATCTGTCGCAATGCCTGCAACAGGCAACACCGCAGGCAAATGCGACGACCACTCATCGTGATGCACCCGGTTTCTGGCTCTATTCCTCCGGTTCCACCGGCAGGCCTAAAGGTACTTTGCACACCCATGGCAACCCCTACTGGACAGCAGAACTTTACGGCAAAGGTGTGTTAGGCCTAACCGAACAGGACACCTGCTTTTCTGCTGCTAAACTGTTCTTCGCTTATGGTCTCGGCAATGCGCTCAGCTTTCCACTCAGTGTCGGTGCTACCGTTGTCCTGATGGCAGGCCGTCCGACGCCGGATGCAGTATTTCAACGCTGGACAGAACATCAACCTACGGTATTTTTTGGCGCCCCCACCGGTTATGCAGGCATGCTGGCTTCTCCCGATTTACCCGCTAAAGATAAAGTCGCACTGCGGCTCGCTTCATCCGCCGGTGAAGCTTTGCCCGCTGAACTCGGCCAGCGTTTCACCGCACAATATGGCGTAGAGATTATTGATGGCATTGGTTCTACTGAAATGCTGCACATCTTCATCTCTAATATTCCGGGGCAGGTCAAATACGGCACATCGGGTTACCCGGTTCCCGGCTACGGCATCAAGCTGCTGGACGATGACGGGCAGCCGGTCGCCGATGGTGAGATTGGTGATTTATTTGTGAAAGCCCCAAGCGCCGCACTGATGTATTGGAATAACCGGGTTAAAAGTAACGAAACGTTCCAGGGCGAGTGGGCCAAGAGCGGCGATAAGTACATTCGCAATGCAGACGGCACTTATACCTACTCCGGACGTAATGACGACATGCTGAAAGTCAGCGGACAATATGTTTCACCCTTCGAGGTCGAGGCAACGCTGATTGAGCACCCTGCCGTACTGGAAACCGCCGTCATTGGTAAAGAAGATGCTGATGGTTTGACTAAACCGAAGGCCTTTGTTGTGTTAAAGACGACAGCTGAAGATGAAGCAGCGTTGGAAGCTGAGTTGAAAGACTTTGTTAAAACCCGTCTTACACCGTACAAATACCCACGCTATATTGAATTTGTTAACGAATTACCCAAAACCGCGACCGGTAAAATTCAGCGTTTTCGCCTGCGTGAACGGGAAAGTGGCGGGGTTGCCTGAAATAAAATCCCCACAATGATTGAATTTGCTGAGATTGATTGGGCGGGCCGCCC
>JBMZDK010000428.1:0-2669 GCA_049614265.1 Thiolinea sp. | reverse complement strand
GCAGAGAGTGAGCTGGAACGGGTGTTTGAACCCTTTACCCAACTGAATCATTCTCGCCCGGTTGCACGCAGCGGTGTGGATATGGGGTTGTCGGTGGCACGTTCTTTACTGCGGGCAATGGGGAGAGGTTAAACTGGCTAACCGGCATGGAGCACAGCGTGGTTTGCGGGTTACAATCTGTTTACCATATTAAGCGGTTGTTGACAGCTGGAACGGAGGAGAAAGTGCGATGGCAAAACAATTTTTGAAGAATGCTTATAAGCTGGCGAATGCCGGAGCGACTAAAGACCTGTACCGTGACTGGGCGGCGACTTATGACGAAGAAATTACCGCCAATGGTTACGCTTCGCCGGTACGTACGGCTGAGGCGCTGGTAAAGTCCGGTGCTCCACTGGATGGGCCGGTATTGGATATTGGCTGTGGTTCCGGGGTGTCCGGCCTGTTTTTACGTGATGCCGGATTTACTGAGCTGCATGGTTCAGATTTTTCACCGGAGATGTTAGCACTGGCGCAGGAAAAGGGGCTGTATAAAAGTCTGAATCATGCCGATTTGCGCGATCCGTTTGAATTTGTCACTGAGCCGTTTCCCGTGATTGCCGCGATTGGTGTGTTAGCACCGGGTCATGCCGGGCCGGAAGTCATTGAGACTGTGCTTGGGCTACTGACAGAGGGCGGCTTGTTTGGGTTTTCAATGAACGATCATACGCTGGAAAATCCGGGTTATCTGAGTGAAATCAATCGCCTGGTCAGGGAGAAGAGAATTCGTGTGCGCTGGCAGGATTATGGTGATCACCTGCCGGGAATTGAATTGAATTCGATGATAGTGGTGCTGGAACGGTTAGCTACAGCAAAATAAACGGGAGTTGTTGTCGTTTTTGCGTCTGTTGTCAGCACCATTAATCAAAAAAATATACCCTTCAGTCGTGCGAGGTATTTATCCGGAAAAAAATTTCATAAATTTAGTTTATGCTGAAATGCACAATTTGCCCGACACGGCCCCAATAGCAAAAATAATATACAGGATAATCACCATGTCAGTATGCAGTAATGCGATTAAGCCGCAGTTCCATTCCCAGCAACACCGCACTGAAACGTCACGGTCAAACAATCAGCAGCCCCTCGATCGAAATAAACAAAATAATTTTAGAGCCCGTTTACGTGGTAATTTTGATGGAAAACCTGCTGGCAGGCATTTGTCGAATCTTATTGGCAATCAGTTGAGAGCTATCCGGGCGGGTGGTGGCCAGCGTGGCGGCGGGCAGCGGTGTGGTAATGGTAATGCAGTGGGTGGTCATAAAAACAACCATCATCACCAGAATAACGTCGGTAAAAATCATTTTAAACATCAGCATAACGCGTGTACAAATGGCAACCGGCACTCGCAGCCTGCTCATATTGGAAAAGGATTTTTCCATCATCATAATGAAGGTGCCCGTGGTGGCAGAAATGCCCATCAGGCTCATGGTGGCAGAGGGTATTTTCACCACCACAACGAATGCTCCAAAGGTAACCGGCAATCACAGCAGTCACATCACGCGCATGGCAATAATAACCATAACAGGCACCATCATGTGGATGGTACAAGAGGTGGCAGACATGCCCACCATGCGCATGGGCACCATAAGCACCATCATTTCAACAATGATAAGGCAGTTGGACATCGTCACCATAATCATGGTGCCACCGGGGTAGCTAATCAAAATACCAGAGGAACATGTGGGACTACGGATACCAATACAGTAAAGTCTCTGGGGAATAGTGGGGTGTCGTTACAGATTAAAGGCTTGCTGCAAGGTGCTTATAAAGCCGATACCGGACTGATGACCGATGCATTGCGTGAACAGAATCTGCTGCCCGGCAGCCAGCCTTATGAGAGTCTTGGTCATACCGGCGCTGAAACACTTTCAGCCAGCACCTTAGCCACTACCGGTAAGGATGCGCCAACTGACTGGGTGTTGATTGAGTTGCGCGATAAAAATAATCCTGATGTTGTGGTGACAAGCCAGGCTGCAGTGATTCAGCGTGATGGTGATGTGGCGAATGCTGATACCAATACTACCGACCTGCACTTTGATGTGCCGGAAGGCGATTATTTTGTCACGCTGGGGCACCGTAATCACCTGGATGTAACCACATCAAGTGCAGTTTCGCTTGGAGGCGAAAATGGTACTTTGATTGATTTCACTAATCCGGACACGGTAAAGAACGGTCAGACGACAACTATTGGTGGCGAAGCAGCGCTCTGGGCTGGCGACGCTAATGCTGATAATAGTGTGGTGTCTTTTGGCCCGCAGAATGACGCGGATACGCTGGTTTCAACGGTGTTAACATCCGAAGGTAATACCAATTTCTCATTTGATTATGAGCACTTTGGTTATGCAAATTCAGACCTTAACCTGGATGGGGTGACGGTGTTAAACGGAGAAAACAGCGATAAAGATCTATTGAACAGTAATACTGACAAGGTTGGTGGGAATATTACAGAATCTGACAACTTTGTATTGGAAGGTTCTACTGACCGTAGTTAATCGTTTGGGCCGGTGACTGTGTTTGGTTTCCGGCTCTTTACCCACCGCCCTTCTTAAAATAGAGATCAAACTGGGTCAGAAAGCGCTTGTGTACAGTTTCCTCCACGTTGCTAAAATCAAAGTCGACATGGATATAGGGAA
>JBMZDK010000427.1:0-2673 GCA_049614265.1 Thiolinea sp. | reverse complement strand
TATCGTCACCCTCGCGCATACGCAGCAATGGTGCAGGTATCGAGCCATTGATAGCGGTAGCAATACGTGGCTGACCGGTAAAATTAACCATCATTTCCGCGATGGTGAGGTCAAATACCGGGCCATCGAGTACCGGCATATCGCCATGTGACGCTGCATTAAGGAGTCCGGGAGCCAGCAAACCTAAACCGCCCATCATCGCGCTCGCAGACAAGCCGGTAACAAATTGGCGACGGGACACTAACAACCCGTCCTGATTTAAAGCAGATTTCATCAAATAATTCCTGAATTTTGTTTTTTTGCAATAACGCAAATCCAGCGCCGAATTGTTTGCAGACAAACAAGCGGATAAACCCTGGATAGGCGTTACTTAATTTTCTTTAAAATGGAGATATGCAACCGGAACGTGGGGTACACGCAGGTTGTCAGGAATTAACTCAGTCGGGGGGGTCTTAACAGGCGCGGTTTAGCCATAGAAAGGAGAGAGGGCATTAAAAACGAGTGTGTGGGAATGGATTCAACTGTTTGAATATTTGAAGCCTCAGGTAGTAATACACTGCCACTACAGTGAAACTGGCAATCACCACATTCATGATCCGTAACAGAACCGCCGTCTATGCCGGAGCAACAGTCCGACATCATTTGCATCTGGCTGTCCATCATTGCAGCAGAATGATTCTGATGTTTGGTGTGTTGCCCCATATTCTCTGCTTCGACTGTCGTAGGTGATGTGCCATACGAACAGGCTGTTGATACAACACTCGCCATCACATTGGCAGTGAATATCAAGATCAGCAGATTAATGAATAACAGGCGTTTCATGAGTGAAGGGTTGTATCCCAAATGCTTTGTTGTTTTTTGATCAACATAGATCATACATCCTGACACACCTGTCAGGTCAAGCGTGGAACGTAATAATTAAGGAATGGTAATCAATCTGTGTGTGCTTTTTTAGGTTATTCAGCATGATCATTGCAAATTTTTACCGCAAAAAGAAATGAGGAAAATAACGAGGCGTTGTTCTGCACCAGCTTTGATAGTCTGTCCCAAACTGTTGTCGTAAGTAAGGCTCTTCCACTTTCCGAACAAACAGCTCCACTGCAACATAGCCCAATAACAGGCCAATGAGCAAAATGACTGAAGGGCTAATCAATAGTAAGCCAATGCCACCGATAAATAGGCCGGTATAAATTGGATTCCTAATGTACTGAAACAAACCCCGCGTGATTAAGTCCGTTGGTTCTGTTGGGTCAACACCAATGCGCCAAGCGCTGCCCATCTGATATTGCGCAACCAAAACCAATACAAGGCCCACTATGTAGAGCAAATATCCTGCAAGTAGCTGGAAATTGCCCGGTTCAAAACTGGCTTGCAAGTAGCCAAGTGTCTGCCCAAGCGTATAGAAAAGAGTAAGTAAAGCAGATAGTACCAGCAGTAAACTGGCGGCTATTTGAAGCGGAGGGGAGTGTTTTCCTGCCGGACGTATACCGTGATTACCGGTCAGTCTGTATTGTAGGAAAACTCGCCCTAACACACACAAGCAAATAAACAGCAAAAATAAAAATAAGGTCATTGTGATAGCTTAAACCCTAATGTTTACTTCAGGGTCAAGGCTAATTTGTTACCACCATTTCTTATCGAGTGCCTTTTTGTTTGACTGGTTACTGGTCAAGTTTTTGATCTGATCTCTATCGAGTTGCTGCTGTTCTTTGAGTGCCTGGATTTGCTCTTTCAATAAGCGGTTTTCTGTTTCTAGTTCGGCAATACGTACCAGATGTTCGGTTGCATTGTCTGTACTCATAACCTCTCCTAATCAAGAGTTGCTACAAAATTTAATTTAGTGTGGCCAGCGTATCAGCACCAAAAACGACAGCACTAAAAATAGCAGGATTCCATTCTTAGTGCCTTCATGTGTGTTACTGCTCACCAGTGTAATTGAGGTCAAATCACCTGGCTGCAGCTAACCAGGGCTGACGATTAGGAAAATACCTATAATGGCCTGTAATGGGCCAATTAAAAAGTACATCTTCCATTTTGGTTCCACTGGAAATGTTGTGAACGATCAAATAACGATTAGGATCAATTGGAGAGCGGCGGTTGACGACAATGCCGATGTGCCCCTGATCACCACCGAGGCTCCATGTAACGATGTCACCAGGCCGGTAATCCCTGGGGTTTCGTGTCATGGGTAAACGCTGAGCATGTCGATTAAAAAAGGCTCGTAGATTATGCACTCTGCGATGATCAATATTAGGATCGGGCGCACTCAATCCCCACTTTGACAGGTTTGGATAAGCATAGAAGGCTCTAGATATGTCTTCATGAACCAGCCGCTGCAAATCGATTCCTAAGCTGCGATAGGAGCGAATGATCACATCAGTACAAACGCCCATGTTTGCCGGAACATCTCCCATTGGATATGAGATTGGAATGTAGCGCCCATCGTAACGTATTCTGTGCCGGGTTCGGTTAATAGCCGCATTCGATAAATGCTCCGCTAAATTAACGGTTCTGTTGTGCTGCGAAGGTTGCCGTTTAGCATAGACAGCCCTTGCCCTTTGTTGAGCCTGCTGTTGCCATTGCCGCCGCAGGCGCTGTTGCTCTGCCTGCTGTTGTTGGGCCTGATAACGCGCATGATATTTTTGTTTCAGTTGTTGCTCCGCCTGCTGCTGT
>JBMZDK010000426.1:0-2689 GCA_049614265.1 Thiolinea sp. | reverse complement strand
AGCTCGTGGTGGCTGATGGTGGCGAGATAACTTTATCTGATCTGGCTTATCCTTTGTTGGTATTGCCTTATGTGGCTTTGCTGGCGCGTCGTTTGGATTGCGCATTAGTGGTGAGCTGGGATGGCGTGGAACTGGCTTGTCATCAGGGAGGATTAGTGCGCGTTGCTGTTGATGATGTTGCTTTGTTGGCGGCGCGAACAACGGGTTTTAGTTGTCGGACGACTGCTATTGTTGAAGAGGGTGAGGAAGCGGGTAGTCGTGGCCAGGTGATTAGTCACGATGTCTGGCAGGCGCTGAATGACTTTGCACATCACACTTACGTACCAGCGACGGAAGCGTCAAGGCGTGGTGCCGGGCCTGCGGATTGATACATTAGCCTGAACAATGAATCGGATTAATCCAAAAAAATTACTACACAGCAAATGGACAGCGGTGACCCCGGTAAAGAAAGAACTGCATTTTATGGTCACTGAAGTTGAATTTGATGAAGAAGGAGCGGTGCTTTCCTGTACGCTGGAAGCTGTTCTGACAAAGCGGTCGCGGCTGATTGAGTGGCGCGAATTGCAAAATGAGCAACAATGGCTACATGGCTGGAAATAAGTTTCATCTAGCACAATACCAACAGGGCTATTAACGCCTGACTGCTAACTTCCAATATATTGATTTGAACGGCTTCTGGCCGTATTGCTTTTAAATAATAGTTGAAAAGAAATTTATATAAGGCAGGTCAATATGTTAAGGCTTTCTAAGCATTTTTTTATCGGGCTAATCTTCTTATTTTCTGCCGGGGCAGCGCTGGCGATTGAAGAACCTAAGTTTTCTGTCACCGAACAATCGGGTGATTTTGAATTACGTACTTATAAACCGATGATTGTAGCGGAGACTTTCGTGTCAGGTGCAATGGATCGTGCATCCGGTGCCGGATTCAAACTTATCGCAGATTATATCTTTGGCAATAACACATCCAGTGCGGGTGGTAATGCAAAAATCAGTATGACTGCGCCGGTAACGATGGAACCAAAATCAGAAAAAATCAATATGACGGCTCCGGTGAGTATGGAGCAGGCTGATGGGAAATGGCGTGTGCATTTTGTTATGCCATCTGAGTACACAATGGCCACGTTGCCAAAACCCAATAATCCGGCGGTTAAGATACGCCAGGTACCGGTACGTAAATATGCAGTAGTACGCTTCTCCGGTTTTTCCGGCGAGGCCAAACTGGCAAAGAAGACGGCGGAGTTGAAGGCGTGGCTGAAAGCTAAAGGTATTCAGCCACGTGGTAAAGTGGAGGTGGCGCGTTATGATCCTCCCTGGACGTTACCTTTTATGCGTCGTAATGAGGTGATGATACCGTATTAGTTCTCACCTAAAGCTTGTAAAATGTCTGAGCGTTGTGGTGGAAAATTTGCTCAATTTCATGATCAGATAAGCCACAACGTTTAGCACAGGCCTTAATTTGTGCAATCACAAAATCATAATCCCGCATCAGTTTATCCACCGGGAAATTACTGCCCCACATCATACGTTTTGCCCCAAACAGCTCCAGCATGCCGTCAAATAATGGCTGGATACTATCTGCTGTCCATTGTGTATCGAACATGCCAAAACCGGAGAGTTTGACGCTGCAGTGTGGTAAGGCGGCAAGCTCTGCCATACCTGTATGCCATTGCTGCAGGCCTTTTGCGCTTTGATCATAAGGACTGCCAGCATGATCAATAACCAGCGGTATATCTTTATGTTGGGAGAAAAATTCTGCGGCTTCTGCCATTTGTTGTGGATACAGTTGTAAATCAAAACTCAGGCCATGCTCTGCCAGTTGGCCAAATTGATCGCGCCATTGCGGGTTTTGCAGATAATGCTCCGGTACAAAACTGATGTCAGGACGGTCATTAATCCGGCTTAGAATCTGGCGGACGCCACGGAAACCGGCAAGCTTTTGATAGCGCTCTAATGTGTTTTCTACATCCGGCGAAGTCAGATCAAGAAAACCAATATGCGCTGTAGGTAAACCTTTATTTTCGCCCAGTTCCTGTAACCATTCCGACTCACGAACCGGGTCAGGAATTGCGCCGTCGGCCTGTACATGAACGGAGGCAACGATATTATGCCGGGTGGACTCAGAGCGGAATTCATTCAACAGATAATCGCGTTGGATTGCTGTTGGGTCGCCAAAAGGCTTGGGTGCGCCGATTTTTTTTAACCAGACATAGTTAATGTTGGCAGTGTCATTAACGGGACACCAGAGGTGGTGGTGGGCATCAGTTATTTGCATGGTTTTATTGGGATTATTGCCTGTTCAGGTGTTAATCCTGTTAGCTCCGGGTAGTTTTGACTAAGTACGTGCGCAAAAATTTAAGGTATGTCATACGCCTGGCTTCGTTAGCTGGCGTGCTTCTGGCATTTAGAAGCTTTTGCCGCACTGCTTATTGGGTATCTTATAACTCAGTGGTCAGAATTTCTATGCAGATTATTGGCCAAAATGATCCGCTTTGGTGTCGTGGTCACATCCGGAAGGAAGCAATTTTGTGGCATTTCAGGCCGGTTTCCTAAGCAGACTGTCGTTGACATCCTAATAAGCTCTCTTCCAGAAATCAAAATTTCAACTCAGGCAAGGCGCTGATGTTTTCCCTGCAATCTTGTTTAAGACGATATTTTGGAACGGACTTGTTAGTACGGTATTTATAGCTTG
>JBMZDK010000425.1:0-2689 GCA_049614265.1 Thiolinea sp. | reverse complement strand
AGGCTGGCGGTATTGGCAAGGCCCAACCGCATGCCGCGTACATTGCCCGCGAGGGCCAATACGCTCACCGACTGGAGCGCGGCGAAGTATTGGAAGCCACCGGCCACGGCAATATGCCTGCATGGACGGCACATGATCCCCTGCAGTTCTGGGCCGCAGCCGATGCCAACGAACGCAAGAACGGTTCGACCTACCGGGAACATGAGCTGGCCTTACCCCGCGAACTTTCACCCGCTCAGCGCCTGGAGCTGGTCAACGACTGGATTAGCAGCGAAGTCGGTAAGCGCCATGTTTACCAGTTTGCGATTCACACTCCCAGGGCGAGCGATGGCAAAGAACAACCGCATGCCCACCTGATGTTTTCAGAACGCACACTGGATGGTATTGACCGTGATCCTGATCAGTTCTTCAAGCGCTACAACAGCAAACAGCCAGAACGGGGTGGGGCCAGAAAGGCCAACACCGGCCTGAAAGCAGCAGAGCGTAAGGTGTTACTGATGGCTCAGCGCGAACGCTGGGGGGAACACTGCAACCGCCATCTGGAAAGAGCCGGACTGGAACAGCGTATTGATATGCGCAGTTATGCCGATCAAGGCAAAGACCGGGAACCGGAACGCAAGATGCTGCCCAGTGAATGGCGACAGCCACAACAACGCGCCAAAGTGATTCAATTCCGACAGGCCCGGAAAGAGCTGGCCATTGCCCGGCAGGCATTAGCGCAGCGGGTGCCACACATCAGGGCGCAAATCGTCCGTTTAAAAGAAACCCGATTGATGCGAGAGATTGCAGAAGGTAAGCAACGCATTCGCCAGCGCCTGGGAATTTACCGCAAAGAAAAAGCCCTGGCCAGAGAGCGTGAGCTGGAGAAACAGCGGCAACGTGACCGACCCCGCCGCCGCTGGCGGAGCCGGGGATTAGAACGCTGACGATAAAGAATGGAACGGATGAATCACGACGATAAAATCATGAGTTTACTCACCCTGGCCGAGGATCAATTAGCATTGAATGCTCAGCGCATGGAGGCGGCTGAAAAACGTTTGCAGATGCAGGATCAGGCCTTTGATCGTTACCTGAAACGGATGGCGGAGAAGCACAACAAACTGCACCAGCAATATGAAGCCAACTTACAGCAGCAATCGGCCCGATTTGCCCAGTTGCTGGATCGGAAAATATGGGTGGTAGCGGTTGCTGCCCCGGTGTTGTGTGGTGCCTTGATTGTGTGGGCTTATGGCATGTATCTGCAATCTTCCCGTGATGAACTGAAAAGTGCTGAAAAAGCCCTGGAAGCTTTGAAAGACTACAATGCGCAGTTCTCGTATTGTGACCGGGGTAAAAAAAGCTATCCCTGTATTCGGGTGCGCACTGACTGGCAAGGCTATGGCGCGGACAGGAACTATCTGATTATTGATCCGAAGTGATTAACCAAAAACTATCTTTGCCTGCCATAGCGGAATAAAAAGGCCGGTAAATCAGAAACCGGCCTGGCAGTGCACATGAATCAGCAAATCCTCAGTTATTTGCTACCCCGAATACTAACGGTGTCCTTTTGGAACGGTTAGTTTGGCTGACAGGTGGTCAGTCGGGCTTTTTGGGATTCGTCTACACTATTTAGA
Source organism: Thiolinea sp. (assembly GCA_049614265.1). Classification (GTDB taxonomy): domain Bacteria; phylum Pseudomonadota; class Gammaproteobacteria; order Thiotrichales; family Thiotrichaceae; genus Thiolinea. Next base: position 1,076 of record JBMZDK010000425.1, on the reverse strand, counting down.
TAATACTGGCATAGGTGTATGCCTTATCAGATAAAAAACACCGCTTTTCAGCGGTGGCATAATGGGCTTTATAGTTTGCTTTTTTAGTGGAAAAGCAGTGGCTTTATTTTTATGATTTTAAAAAACTATTCAGTTAGTTTGTGGCGATAGCTAATGTTTCAATAGACTGGCCTTTTTCCAGGTGCTCAATGACCCAGAGCGGTTTTCGGCCTCTGCCTGTCCAAGTGAGGGTTGAATCGTCAGGGTGTTGATACTTAGGCGCTACCGGCTGCCTAGGAGGGCGGGCTTCGAGTATCTCTTCCAAACTGAAAGGAGAGGCATCAACAAGCGCATCGACTTGTTCTCTCATTGCCATGAGTTCAATATTACGTTGTCTCTCAATAGCAGCATCGATGCCTGATTTTAAGTTTTCCAGTTGCTCAACAGAGAGTTTATCCAGGTTTATTGCGGTCATCTTTCCCATATCCTTTAATTAACAAACGGATTCTACCTTCTCCTGCGCAGAAAAGAAAAACCGAGAAGGATAAAATAACCTCCATAATAGCTTTCAGAAAGAGGTCTTTTATCCGCTATTTTTCTTTTCAAAAGTTGAATAGTTTATTATTGATTTTGTTATTCGTTAGTTAACAAGGCCGTCTGGATCCAGCCTTAGTTCAGGCGGCTTTGACTGGCTGAGTACTCGCACCCGCTTGGTTCAGCGTCACTTTCACCATCCGTAAGCCATTCCCAGCCGAGTCGCTGGCAAATACCTCAATCCCCGTTTTTCTGTTACCTGAAAATTCCACTTGGTTTAGCCTTAAATCTTCAGAAGTTATTGAGCTGTAACTATTGAATACTTGCATAATATCCTCAGCCATCGCTTGCAGCTCATTAGGTGCTAATTTTCCTAGTCTCATCATCAGAATGCTCTTTGGTAGTTATTCGTCATCTGAATATTTGCTGAGCGTAGTCAACGGGAAATGAACAATAGATGAATGATCTGTTGGGTAACGTCTTGGGAAGTAGGGTGCATCCCAACGGGATCGAGGTTTAGAGCGTTGACAATGGCTTAGGCAGAATTGAGTTTGAGTTTATTC
>JBMZDK010000424.1:0-2694 GCA_049614265.1 Thiolinea sp. | reverse complement strand
GTGCCACGTGGGAGAGCTAAAGGCACGGAATGGATGAGTGATAATCAGAAGAAATCTCTGGACTCCCTGACTGAGTAGGGTTGGTGGGCATGTGATCCGGAGCAACAAAAATTCAGCGAAAAACATTGATATTTAAATAATTTTCCTTTCATAAAAACACTGACGGATATGATTTTGTCCGGAAACAAAATGGTTAGATGTTTTTCGCACATCTATCTGAGTCGTGAAATTTATTTACCGCCTATGTACGCACGAATGTGCGTACTATCCTACTTAGCGGCATAATACCTTTCCGCTCGTTGAGACCCTGGTATGAATAAATCTGAATTAATGCGCTGTGTGGCTCAGCGCTTACCTGATATTCCCGAACGTGATGTTGAACAGGCCATCAAGGTTCTGTTTGAACAGCTGTCATCCACGCTGGCAGCCGGTGGCCGTTGTGAGATAAGGGGCTTTGGTGCGTTCTCCGTGCATACCCGAAAAGCCCGTGTCGCCCGCAATCCCAAAACGGGCAGTTCAGTGCTAATACCAGAGAAACATATGGGGTATATTCCAACAAAGGTACGTAACCCACCACAGACCAGAAGGCACGATTCCATCAAGATTTGATAGGTTGGTTACAAGTAAGAAAAGCCATTAAAACGGTCTGTAGCTTGCCTTTGATTGATTAACTGACTTCATTTACCCTCTGAATGCCTACTATCCATTAAGAATTTCTCAGTGGCTCGGAGTCAACAAAACCCAGGTTTTATTTACTCCTGAAATCAACCACCACAAAACACCCTGATTTCAGGAGGTACTAAAATGCTCACAAGCTAGCTATAGCTGAAATGTAGCAAAATCCTATGGTGGGTTACGTATGTATGGACGGCCTTTTATTTGCAAGGATATTTGAGTTCTGAACGCTGGTTATTTGCAGGTATGTATCCGGCCTGTTTATGCGGAGAATATTCCTATTCCGCTGGCCCTGATGGAATCCGCGAATCAGCTCCCAAGTACCTTCCGACGTTGAACGCCACTACGAAAAACGGGTTTTGCTGATTCCGGTTACTAACCGTTCGCCATCACTCTTTTCCCTTTGCAAACTCAGTAAAGCACGATTTTCCGTGCCTATTATGCAGTTACATCAACCGTCTTATTGGGCTGATAGTTTTCTTCTCTGGTTAAAATGACCCAGGCCATTCGCGCATTTTTGTTGGCCAGCGCTACCGTGGCGGCATTACGGTGTTTACGGGCTAATAAGCTATCCAGCCAGGGCGAGGGTGGTGCATCTTTCCGGGTTTTCATCCGTACTACTGCCCGCGCACCATGTATCAGCAAACGGCGGATATAGCCATCACCTTGTTTGCTAATGCCACCCAGCTTTTGTTTTCCGCCTGAAGAGCATTCACGAGGTGTCAAACCTAACCAGGCAGCAAAAGATCTTCCTGACGAAAACAGTTTACCATCACCAATACTGGCGACAATCGCAGTCGCGGTCAGAGGGCCAATGCCCGGAATGGTCACCAGACGCTGACAGGCTTCATCTTTGCTGTGCCAAAGTCTGATACGCTTATCCAGATCAGCAATACTGTCATTGAGGGCAGTGATTTGGGTAAACAGCATCGCCAACAGGTATTGAGCCTCTGAAGGAATCAAATGGCCGGCCTGTTCATCCAGTAATGTTTTCAGCTTGTCCACATTCTGTAATCCCCGTGCGACGACTACACCGAACTCTGCCATATGTGCCCGTACGGCATTGACCAGCATGGTACGTTGTTTGACGAGAATTTCACGACTGCGGTGGTACAATAATACCGCTTGCTGATCGGCACTTTTGATGGCAACAAAGCGCATATCGGGACGAGTCACCGCTTCGCAAATGGCTGCCGCATCGGCGGCATCCGTCTTGCTCCGTTTCACATAGGGTTTGACATACTGAGCGGGCATTAAGCGTACCTCATGGCCCAAACAACTGATTTCTCTTCCCCAGTAGTGTGAAGAACCACAAGCTTCCATCCCAACCAGACAAGGAGATAGTTCTGACAAGTAACTCAGCAGGCGTTTACGGGACAACTGCTTACGCAAAATAACAGCACCGCTGGCATCAACACCATGTAGCTGAAATACATTCTTGGCAATATCAATTCCCAACGTTACGATAGGCATAGGGATGGCTCCTTTTAATGGTTTGTTTATGACATCAGCCATTATGGCGCATTACGACGCCGATCAGAGCCATCCCTACTTTCCGATAGTTCAGGTAAAGAAGGCGCGGAGTGTTGGCAACTAGCGAAGTCTGTTGGCATCAATCCGGGTCTAATAGGCCGTCCATACCATTACCTTTGTTGGGAAGTACCCCATATGCCGCACTTCAAGCCCGGCAAGTTATTAAAAGAACAAGTGGATCTCGGGCGACCGGAACACCCGATACAGGGGTGAATGTTAGTTCAATGCCTTTACCAGAATTAAAAAAACAAAGCCCGCTTTATGCGGGCTTTGTCCTTCAGAGCATGCCATGTCTGAAATGCAGAATATTTTACCGGGCTTGGTAAAAGGGGTGGCTGGCAAAGCCAGTCTGCACCACCCGAATTTTCAGATTATGACTGCATGGATGACAGTGAATAATCTATTTAAGCGTAGTGTATCTTCAACAGAAGATCCGGCAATTTTCTGCCGACAAACAGGACAGAAGTGGGCCGGGCAGGCCAGAGG
>JBMZDK010000423.1:0-2696 GCA_049614265.1 Thiolinea sp. | reverse complement strand
TATCTGTGTCCACTGGGTGCATTTATGGCGCTGGGCAGTTTTTTACAGTTAGGCAAATGGATTAAGCGGCGTGAAGACTGCGGTTCGCCTTGCCAGCTGTGTAAAAAACGCTGTCAGTATCAATCGATCAAAAAATCTGGTGAGATTATTCGCTCGGAGTGCTTTGGTTGTCTGGACTGTGTGGATATTTATGAGGACAAAGGAAAGTGTGTGCCGTTAGTGCTACATGAGAAAGGAAAGCTGAAAACAGCGTCGATAAAAATGCGTGAAACAACGCCGATACCGCATCCACAACCTCAATAAATACGTATAAATTCTGCCCTTCACATAGCCAACATGCCGATATAGCAAAAAGTGGGAATCAAGATGAACAACACATTGAACTCAACCGCAAAAACCTTATTTCTGGCAGCGACCAGCCTAATGACAGCCCCCGCAGTCGCAGATGATTACTCCATCACCCTACTCGGCAACAACGACGAATCCATCAAAGTCGGCACATTACATACCGACGCCGCAGACAACGGCAACACCAGCTATAAAATCAAGCTTGATAACAGCAAGTTTGAAGATCACTTCCTCAGCATGCGGCCTTTTAAGTGTGTTCCGGGCGCTGAAAAACTGTGGTGCTATACACCCTATCCCTACGAAATCAAACGTGAGTTTAACGAAGAAGATTTCACCGATCTGGAATATGATTTGATTTTTGTGTGGAAGCCGGAAGGTGAGTATGGCATCAACCTCTGGAACGGCGTGTATTACCAGCTGGAAAAAACAGACTTCGGCTGGAAAGGCACCATGATGGAGTATGATTTAGGGATTTTAGGCATACCGCCGGAGAAAGGTGAACTTAGGCCCATACTGGAAAAAGATCTGCATGAGGCCAGCGTTGAAGATCATTTTTTGCCTTTTATTGAGATACGGATAAACGAAGGCAGTTAACGCAAACTACCTCAGTAATCCGGCTTCGCATAAGTCACATCGTATTTCTCAAAAATCTTCTGCATACGGCCATCTTGCACCATATCAGCAATAACACCGTCAACAGTGTAAAACACCTCACGATAACGGAAGTTGACAGCGATACCAATCGTCCATTCATTCAATGCGAAATTCACTAACGGTGGTGTGCCCACATCAATCTCATCAGACTGATCAAGGTATTCCAGCTTACCCTTTACCCCCATCACAGCATCAACTTCACGCTTCGTCAGTCCTTCAAATGCCGACTCATGATCCGGGTAATGCACTACATTTTTAATCAGCATGCCACCGCTAAAATTACTCAAATAAAAATCTGAGATAGTATGATTTTCCACCCCGACCTTGTGGAAGCGGTAAAAAGGTGTTGTTGGCGCACCGTCAGGAAACACCTCTTTCCGGTAAGCCGTTGCCAGCGTTTCGTTAAAATACTGCCCACCCAATACCACGAGTTCATTGCGACACTGTAAATCTTTATTGTACGGCGCGTGCATCATTACGTTAGATACTTCGCCGTTAATCAGACCACCACGCCAGACTTGATTACGGAAGTCCGCATCGACATTCTCATCGGCAGCAAAAAAGTTAAATTTAGCTTTAACCTCCATCGCTTCTGCGATGACTTTGGCGATTTCAATGTCGATACCTTTGGCTTCCGCTCCATCCTTCCAGGAATATGGCGCGAAGTCCTCATAAACTGCGAAGGTCATATAACCACGCTCAAGGATGGCATCAAAATCCTGCCCAACAATATTTTTGGCGTCCGCATGGTTAGGAATGACGTCAGCAAATCCCTTAGCCAAATCATCGCAGCTGGCATGCACCAGCCCGCTCATAGCGAGCAGGCAGGAACCTAAAAATAGTCGGTGTCTATTCATTATGTTATAAAATCACTTCGCTGCACTCAGCCCAATGGTTAGCATCTCTGCTGCTTTGGCAAAACTCTCTGCACTCCCATCCAGTGCTGCAGCAGCGCGTGAAACAGCCGACTCAGCCTTTGGTGCACCGGAAGCAGTCTTCACCGTACCATTAATCTCAGCCATTTCCTTTTTCATGTCTTCCGCTGCGGCAACAAACCCTTCAGCTTTACCACCGGCTTCAATCGCAGCAGCCATTGCCTTCAATGATTCACGGATCGCCGCCAAACGATCATTATGTTCTTTCAACGCATCATCCGCCGGACGGGTTTCAACATAAGTGCGAATCGCCCAGGCCGCTTCCTGAGTCAGGATCTCTTCGAACGCCGGCATTTTGGTAATGCCATTCTGGGTCGCACCATTGCGGAAACGCTCAACATACCACTCATCCCCATCCCAATCAGCACTTAACAGTCGCAAATCCGGAGCAAGCCCACCGGAGACACCTTCCAGGCCGTGGCAGCGCGCGCAGTTTTGGTTGTAACCCGATGCCCCAATACGAATCGCATCCGCCCAGGCTTCATTTTCAGGATCTCGCCATGGGTTCTTTTCCTGCCATTCTTCGCCCAACTGAGGCAACGAAGAGGTATCCATTGCCTGTGGCGTGACATCGCCGTGCGCGATAACATTAGAGTAAAGAAACGCCGACAACGGGATAGCTAATAGTAGTGATGATCTAAGCGATAAGGTCTTCATAGATTCCTCCAAATTTGTAAGGATTCTAAGTGCTTCAGGCACCCGGAAGCTATTAGACCATGGTCGGATGGTTGTGGTGCAACTTTTTTTTTACGATGAAAT
>JBMZDK010000422.1:0-2742 GCA_049614265.1 Thiolinea sp. | reverse complement strand
GTGCAAATGCACAGAAATGTGATAGAATCCGCCAGCTTTCTGTTGCAGGTATTTTAGCGAAGACTATTTTGCGTATTAACCGTGATGATTCGGTTAGCTCGTTATTCGACAAATCCTGAAACAGTGATAACGATTGGGCATGAACCGGACTATGGTTTAGTTCATGCTAGTGCTTGTATGATGTACTGGTTGAGTGCTGATTATGAGTTATGTCACATAAAGTAGTGGTTTGACTTTATGTTTGTTAGCTACTGAACCTGGTCGCGGGACGGTGGCATTATTATTTTGGAGTTTTATCTCATGGCAAAAGAATATTCATTGCAGGCAACGCCACGCAGTGAGCAGGGAAAAGGTGCGAGCCGCCGCCTGCGTCGTGTTAATGGTGTACCTGCGGTTATTTATGGTGCGGGCAAAGATCCGCAGTCAATCACACTGAAGCACAATGAGCTGATCCGTAATCTGGAAGAGGAAGCTTTCTACTCACAGATTATTACGATTGATTTTGGTGATAATAAAGAACTGGCTATCCTGCGTGATTTGCAGCGCCACCCGGCAAAGCCTATTGTTCTGCACGCTGACTTACAGCGGATTAAAGAAGATGAAGCATTGACGGTTAACGTCCCGCTGCACTTTATTAATGAGTCTGCTGCGCCAGCTATTAAAACACTGGGTGGTAAAGTCAGTCACATTATGAATGAAGTACTGGTTTCCTGTTTGCCAAAAGACCTTCCTCAGTTCATTGAAGTAGATATGATAGACGTTGAAAAGGGTCAGATAGTGCATTTATCGGATCTGAAAATGCCGGAAGGTGTGACGCTGCCACAACTGGCACTGGGCGAAGATCACGATCAGGCACTGGCAGCCATTCACTAAGCGAGTGCTGCTATGACGGCTTCCCTACGTTTGATTGCAGGTCTTGGCAATCCGGGTAGCAAATATGACAAAACCCGGCATAATGCCGGGTTTTGGTTTGTTGATGAGTTAGCAAAACGCTATAACGGTCAGTTATTGCCGGAAAAGCGTTTTTCCGGTCATGCCTGTAAGGTCGATATTGGCGGGCATGTGATTTGGTTATTAAAGCCAATGACATTCATGAATCGCAGCGGCCTGGCTGTTCATCAATTATCCTCCTTTTTCAAAATTGATCCCGAACAGGTATTAATTGCGCATGATGAAATGGATCTTGCGCCGGGTGTTATGCGCCTGAAAAAAGGTGGTGGTCATGGCGGCCATAACGGCTTGCGTGATATTCATTCACAGCTGGGCAAAGACTATTGGCGTTTGCGTGTGGGAATCGGGCATCCGGGTGATCGTAATCTGGTATTGAATTATGTGCTGGGTATACCATCCCGCAGTGATGAAGACCTGATTCTGCGCGGCATTGATGATGCAGTGGATCAGGTTGAGCGTATTGCCAATGGTGAAACGCAAAAAGCAATGAATGAGTTGCATCGGAAATAGTCGGTATTTGAGATAGCAGCTGCTGTGGTGGCCGTTCTGTTAAAAGATGCTGACAGGAAACAGGAACAATTATGGGATTCAAATGCGGAATTGTTGGCTTGCCTAATGTCGGCAAATCAACCTTATTTAATGCGCTGACCAAAGCTGGGATTGAAGCGGCTAATTATCCGTTTTGCACTATTGAACCCAACGTTGGCATTGTGCCGGTGCCTGATCCGCGCTTGGCGGCGCTGGCTGATATTGTGCAGCCGGAACGTGTGATGCCAACAACAATGGAATTTGTGGACATTGCAGGGTTGGTGGAAGGTGCATCGAAAGGTGAAGGGTTAGGGAATAAATTTCTGGCGCATATCCGTGAAACTGATGCCATTGCCCAGGTTGTACGCTGTTTTGACAACGACGATATAGTGCATGTTGCCGGTAAAATTGATCCGGTGTATGACATTGATATTATTAATACTGAGCTGGTGCTGGCTGATCTGGATACCGTAGAGAAAGCAGTGGTGCGTTTAGGTAAGGCATCAAAGTCCGGTAACAAGGAAATGCTGGCGCAAAAGGTGATTGCTGAACGTTTACAGGCACACCTGGCTGAGGGTAACAGTGCGCGTTCACTGGATCTTGATGCGGATGAGCGTAAGGTAGTTCGCGAATTTCATCTGATTACGATTAAACCGATTTTGTTCATTGCTAATGTTAATGAAGACGGTTTTGAAGATAATCCATATCTGGATGCTGTGCGGGAAATCGCCGCTCAGGAAGGTGCTGAGGTCGTTCCGGTGTGTGCTGAGCTGGAAGCGGAAATTTCTCAGCTGGATGAAGAAGATCAGGCTGAGTTTCTGGAAGGTATTGGCTTAGAAGAGCCTGGATTAAACCGGGTAATTCGTGGTGGTTATGACTTGTTGAGCTTACAGACATTCTTCACCGCCGGGGTGAAAGAAGTACGTGCCTGGACAGTGAGGCAGGGCGCAACAGCACCGAACGGTGCCGGGCGGATTCATACTGATTTCGAGCGTGGCTTTATTCGTGCTGAAGTTACTGCCTACTCAGATTACATCGAATATAACGGCGAGCAGGGTGCCAAAGATGCCGGAAAATGGCGACTTGAAGGCAAAGATTACATCATGCAGGAAGGTGATGTTGTTCACTTTAGATTTAACGTATAATTACTGTTGACAGTGGTGAAGTGTGTCGTTAACATTCACCACCTCTTGGCTACATAGCTCAGTTGGTTAGAGCACATCACTCATAATGATGGGGTCCCAGGTTCGAATCCCGGTGTAG
>JBMZDK010000421.1:0-2751 GCA_049614265.1 Thiolinea sp. | reverse complement strand
ACTCCGGTTACAACCATTATTCAGCAGATAAACGCCAAATCTGTTGGGCGCATCTTATCCGGCATTTCCTGAAAATCAGTGCACGCCCCGGGCAAGCCGGAGCCATTGGAAAACGCCTGCTTTTATTGGGGCTGGTGATTTTCCGAACCCGTCATCGGTTTGATAAAGATTCTGAATGGGAACCGACTTATCGCCGACGTATGCAACGATTACGACAAAGTTTTCAGGCCACCTTAGAAAAAGGTACAGCATTATCAGCTGTCACCGCCAAACGTACACTCAATCAATGCCTTCACCTGCAGAAAGCTGAGGAAATGTGCTGGACTTTCCTGAAAGATAATCGAATACCGTTGACAAACAATTGGGCAGAATCAGCTTTGCGGCCCTATGTCATTTGGCGGAAACTCAGCTTTGCCACCCAATCACTGCGGGGACTGCGTTTCAGGCCGATGATCCTCACCCTGACCGGTACGGCCAGGCAGTTTGGCATGAGCAGTTGGGACATGCTGCGGGAAATTAGCCAGCAGGGCCTTGAGCGAAAATCCATCACATTTCAATTCCCATTTGACCACAGACTGCCCTGAAACCCTGCTATATCGTCGTGAACGCTTACCTTCCGCTTTATGGAAATGGAAGGTATTGGCGTTCCGGAACACATAAAGGATGTAAAAGCCTCATGTGATGAACAAGGCCATTCGTTACTTTATATCGCGGTTGATGATGATTTTGTTGGTGCAATTGAATTACATCCGACTTTGCGCCCTCAAATCAAAAGGGTTATCGATCAGCTACATCAGCGTAAATTAAAAACCTATATTATTTCTGGTGACAATGCTAAACCAACAAAAAAGTTGGCAGATGAACTCTCTATTGACGCATATTTTGCTGAGGTTCTGCCGGAGGATAAGGCGAACTTAATTGAAAACCTACAGCAGCAGGGTAAAAAAGTTTGCTTTGTAGGTGACGGTATTAATGATTCTATTGCACTAAAAAAGGCAGATGTGTCTATTTCTTTAAGTGGTGCATCGACGATAGCTACCGATACTGCGCAAATAATTTTGATGAACGGCGGATTAAACCATCTGCCTTGGTTATTCAATTACGCTGATAGGCTAGAGAATAATTTGCGGCGTGGATTTGCGCTAACAATTGTTCCTGGCGTTATTTGTGTTAGTAGTGTGTACCTTTTGCACCTTGGTGTCCTGGGTGCAACATTACTCTACAATGCGGGTTTAGCTGCTGGTGTTACTAATTCTATGTTACTGAGCGATAAAAACTCTGAAACAGTTAATACGGAAGAGGAATAGCCAGCTTATTATTGAAAATCTCAACTACCACTGCTTAATAAATTAACATAATTAATATCGGATTTGGAGAAAATAAAATGGCAACGTATGATACTCTTGTAAAGGGTTATGAAAATTGGTTTACAGATAATCCTTATTGGCTATTTGAATCAACACGATTCTTTGAGGTTATCGGGGAAATTCAAGATAAAACAATATTGGAGCTAGCCTGTGGTACAGGCCGACATTCACGTCTCTTTATGGAACTTGGTGCACAAACATTGGTCAGTACCGATATTTCGGGCAAAATGATTGACAATGCCATTGCGCAAAATACGACAGAGCAGGGTGACCCTATCCATCCCACACTGTCATACCAAGTATTGGATGCCGCGGACCCAATATTTACAGTGGCGGAACCAGTCGACATAGTCACAGCAGTTTATTTGCTCTTTTATGCATCCTCTTTGGAGGAATTGACACAGATGGCTCAGTTGATCAGCCGAAATCTAAAGCCAAATGGCCGATTTGTAGCGTATACGTTTAATCCCGATTATGATATTGCCGCACAGGATTCACGGATGAAATCTGTATTTGGCTATCACTATCCTTCCTATAACCTACCACATGCTGAACTTAAGTTTGTCACGGATGAACACCCGATCAACACATGGATTTGGAGTAAATCCGACTATGAAAATGCTCTGAAAACGGCAGGGCTTGGGAATATCCAGTGGCATTCAGCTTGTCTGCCAAAAGATATAGACCCTGATGTTCAGGAGGCATATCAGTGGTATATCGACAATCCAGATTGTATTACACTTAGTGCAACAAAGCTGGCATGAGAATATTTTCTCATTATTGCTTAACACGGCAATCTTCCCTTGTGGAAAGCCGTTGTCAAAATCTAGCACACAGTTTTGCTGCTCGGAGAGGGATGTAAAATTTCTTAACACTGATGCCGGGAGCTGGCAGGGTGGCACAAAAGACGTTTGCTCTGTTATTACTGACTGGCGGATAGCAACCTGGTTAAAGCCTTTTCTTCAAAGGGCTTGGTTAGATATTGATTCATGCCAGCGGCCATACAGCGTTCACGCTCACCCATAATGGCATGGGCGGTTAGTGCAATCACCGGCAAATCTGCCAGGCGGTGATTAGCTCTAATAGCGCGAGTCGTCTCGTAACCATCCATGCCGGGCATGCTGATATCCATGAACACGAGATCAAAACGCTGCTCCTGTAAAAGCTCAAGTGCGCTTTCGCCGTTATCAGCCACCTCTACATCAACGCCGAGTGACTCAATCAGCTTCTTACCGAAAAAACGATTCATCTCATCGTCATCCACCAACAAAACCTTGCCACCAATCAATGAAGTAGGCAGCCGAAAATAGGGTACTGTGCACATTCGTCGTGAGCTTACGGCGAGATAGCGCAACATTCCCTCTGATTTATGCTGCCCCCTGAT
>JBMZDK010000420.1:0-2751 GCA_049614265.1 Thiolinea sp. | reverse complement strand
CATGCCCTCTTCCGCCAGTGAAACCATCACATCCAGCACCTCAGAAATCATTTCCGGGTCAAGCGCCGAGGTCGGTTCATCAAACAGCAGTATCTCCGGGTTCATGCACAGCGATCGCGCAATTGCCACCCGCTGCTGTTGACCACCGGAAAGTTCGCCGGGATATTTAGCTGCCTGCTCAGGAATCCGCACTTTCTCCAGAAACTGCATCGCCACTGCTTCCGCTTCTTTACGCGATTTTTTGCGCACCAGCCGCTGCGCCAGCGTGCAGTTCTCCAGCACCGTCATGTGGGGAAACAGGTTGAACTGCTGAAACACCATACCCACTTCACGCCGGATTTCATCAATATTGGCAACATCATCATTCAGTTCAGTACCCAGCACATTAATCGTGCCACGCTGATGATCTTCCAGCTTACAAATACAGCGAATCAACGTAGATTTCCCCGAGCCGGAGGGGCCGCAGATAACGATCTTTTCGCCCTCAGCCACGGTCAGGTTAATGTTCTTCAGCACATGGAAGTCATCGAACCATTTATTGACGGCGGACATGCTGACCGCCGGGTGATCTTGTGGGTTATGCCGGGTATTCTCAGCCATGGCCTACTCGCAGTTTTCGTTCCAGATACGCACCGTAGCGGGAAAGGGAAAAAACAAAGATAAAATAAATCAGTCCGATAAAGACATAGACTTCAATGTAATGCGCTGTCCACTGCCCGGTGCCAAATGCCGCAGAACCGGACGCCAGAATCTCGAAGAAGCCGACGATGGTAACGATAGAGGTCTCTTTAAAGGTAATAACAAACTGATTCACAATCGCCGGGAGTGAGTTGCGGAATGCCTGTGGTAGCTGGATACGGCTGACACGTTGCCAATAACTCAGCCCCAGCGTTAAACCGGCCTCATCCTGCCCCGGCGGAATCGCCTGGAGACCGGCGCGGATATTCTCGGCCTGATAACAGGCGAAGAAAATCGCGAAGCCAGCAATCACCCGGTATAACTTGTCACCCTGTAGCCAGCCCGGTAGTACGAATGGTGTGATCACCGCCGCCGCAAAAATAATAGTGAGCAGTGGTAAAGAACGGAAAAAGTCGATAAACAGACCAACCATACGCGCAATGACGGGTAATTTGGAACGCCTGCCCAATGCTAATACTACTGACAATGGCATGCCAATAATCGACACCGCCGCAAAAATAAAGATCGTCAACGCCAGCCCGCCCCAGCGCTCTGGCGTAATCACACTAAGGCCAAAAATACCGCCATGCATCAGAATATAAAATACCCCAAAGCCCAATAACCACAGCAGGCTCAGGCGCAGCGCTGTCCAAAACCAGGACACACAAGACAGGATAATCGTCGCCACCATCACCACACAGGCCACGGTTGAACGCCAGTGTTCCTCAAACGGGAACAAACCGAACATAATAATGCGGTGCCGGGCGTCAATCACCGACCAGCAGGCACCGTGTGTATCCCGGCACTGTGGTTCATCGGCAGCAGCCCAAATGCTGGACAGGAAAGCCCAGTCAATAATCTTGTACAGTAAATAAAACAACAACGCCGAACACAATACGGTAATCACGCTATCCAGCGGCGTATTAAACAGGCGTTTATGTAATGTATCGACGAAAGACGTTTTGGGTGGCGTCAGACTATCGGGGTTAATTTTATCGACGTTATTCTCATCAGAGCTATACAGTGTACTCATCAGCTTTTCACCTCATAACCCTTCAGTGCAATCCGCTGATTAATCGAATTCATCACAAAGGCAATGCTGAGATTAATCAGCAGAAAAGCGCCCATCAAAATCGCCAGCAGCTCCAGTGTCTGCCCGCTTTGATTAATCGAGGTTGAAATCACCATAAACAGATCAGAGAAACCAACCACAATGCCAATGGTGGTCGCCTTCATCAGCTGCACATACTGATTGGTTAATGACGGTAAAATCGCCCGAATCGCCAGGGGCATGCGGATATACCAGAAAATATGGAAATTGGATAAGCCATTCACATACCCGGCTTCAATCTGCCCTTTAGGCACCGACATTAAACCGGCACGCATGACCTCACCAATATAAGCCCCGCCATATAAAGCAATCGCAATCACCAGAGCCGCTAATTCCGGCGGCATGCGCATCCCACCTTTAAAATTCAGCCCCTTCAGCGCTGGCATATCAATTAGCGCGGTTTCCGGTATCCGCGCCAGATAGCCGATGACCACAATGGCAATAATCAATACCAACCAGCCCAGTTTTTTCAGCCGGTGATAAGCTAACGACGCATCCATCTTATGCTTTAGCCAGCTCAGCATAAACAACCAGCCAATCACCATGGCACACATCAGAAAGAACGACCACAAGGGGATATTTAACACCGGGAAATAAATGCCACGACCACTGATAAAGACGGTATCGGCAAGATTAATTGCCTGCTTTGGGCGTGGTAAATGCGTGACAATGGCATACCAGAATACAGCCTGCAGGATCAGAGGGACATTACGGAAAACCTCAACGTAAATGGTTCCCAACATTGAAAACAGGTAATTACCGGACGTCCGAACCAGACCAATAATAATGCCAAAGATCGTCGCCAACGAAATACCAATAAAACCCAGCAACAGCGTATTCAAAATACCAATTAAAATGATCCGGCTATAGGTATCACTGATCTCATAAGGTAAAGCAGCAAAGGAAATATCCCAGCCCGTGGAACGATCAAGAAAACTAAAACCGGCGGTCATACCCTGTGC
>JBMZDK010000419.1:0-2754 GCA_049614265.1 Thiolinea sp. | reverse complement strand
CCCGGATTCATTAAGTTCAGCGGATCAAGCGCAGTTTTAATGCTGCGCATGACGCTTAGCGCTACCGGGTCTTTGCGCCTCGCCATGCTGCCTTTCTTGTAAACGCCAATGCCATGTTCTGCGCTGAAACTACCGCCCAGTGATTTCACCACTGTTTCAACAATTTCAAGCAGTTCATCTTTCAGTCGTTTATTTTCGGTTTCATCGCGCACGCCATCCGGGTCAAGCCAGACTGTATAATGCACATTGCCATCACCAAGGTGGGCGACGTTAAGTGTCTCACCATCGGCTACGATTTCTGGCATGCGTTTTTCCATCTGCTCCAGAAAGCTTTGCACACAGTCCAGTGGCACTGAGACATCCGCCATGAGTCTTGGCTGGCGCATCACGGCAACTTCATAGGCGGCCTCGCGTTGTTCCCACATGGCGCGGCGCTGGGTTTCATTTTTCGCAATGACCGCATCCAGTACCAGACCGGACTCAAAGTATTCACCCAGCGCGGTTTCCAGTTTATTCACAATAGCCACGCTGCCATCATCTTCCAGTACCGCGTCCTGTGCTGATGTTGCACCGATTTCCAGCAGCACGCTGACGTCGGCCAGCTCATCAAACGGTGACTTCATTGCCGGGAAACGCTCCAGCAAGCGGCGGGTATAGTTACGAGGCATATACTCAAAGGCTTCAATGGCGTTATTGCTCATTTCCTGTAAGCCGTTTAACACCTTCAAGGCACTGGCAACATCCGGCAATGACAGCATAGCAGTTGCGTAAGCTTTAGGTTTAGGGTACAGCTTCATCACGGCGGCAGTGATAATACCCAATGTACCTTCCGCGCCGATAAATAAATCCTTCAGGTCGTAGCCGGTATTATCCTTACGCAGTTCAGACATGAGGTTCATCACCTGTCCATCGGCCAGCACGACTTCCAGCCCGAGACATAACTCACGCGTATTACCGTAGCGCACTACGTTGGAACCGCCTGCATTTGTTGACAGATTGCCGCCAAGCATACAGCTGCCGCGCGCACCAAAGATGAGGGGGAAGATTAAATCATGCTCTGCTGCGGCCTGATGCAGCGTGTCCAGCACCACACCCGCTTCAGCAATAAGCAGGCGTGAATCGGTTTTGATTTCACGAATTGCATTCATCCGCTCTAGCGACAGCACCAGCTGATCACCCTCAGTACCGGAGTAGGTGCCGCCGCTCAAACCGGTGTTACCACCCATAGGGACGATGGCGACTTTGGCTGCATGCGCCAGCTTCACTATTGCTGAGACTTCCTCGGTCGAAGCCGGGCGCACTACGGCCAGTGCTTTACTCCGGTATTGGTAAGTGGCATCTTCCTCGTAGCGTTGCCGCGCTTCATCGCTGGTGAGAACGTGTTTTTCGCCAATGATGTCGGTAATCTGGTTTAGGAGCTGAGTGGGCGTTTGCATATGGGCCTCATACTTTAGTGTTTCATGATCGCTTGTGGATTATCTTATCGTAGTAACACGGATGAAAGAAGTTCCGGTTCCCTAAGCCAGCAACCACTCCGGTTGGCATGAATTATCATTGTGACGAGCTGGTTAATCGCTAAGTTTCTTTAAATTATGTGTTCCTGGTGCCCCCATGGGATAGGGGCCATCGGGATATTCGACAGGCGAAGCGCTGGCTTTATGAGAATGGACAACAAACTCACTTTTGGTAGCATCAAATTTATAGTAAGCGTCAATGTAGCTGCTGCCTACGTTATGTTCAAGGTAGTAGCTGGTGATATTCAATAGATTACCACTCATGCTAATGTGGTTTATGTCTTCTCCCTGCCAATTAGTAAATCCCGCTGACATGTTGAACCGAGTTGGATAACGTAGCCATTGTTCGCCGTTGCTCAAACAAAATGTTAAGCGGGCATAATGAAAATAAGAGATTGGGTTCTCAGGGTTTCCCGGGTTGTGCCATTGCTCTTTGTAGTATTCGAGGTAAGCGTGATCCAACCGTTGATCTTCATTAAAATCGTAGCGGATATGACCATCCTGAACAGGTATCTGTAGGGTGTCATTATTGTGGTAAGGCACATAAATCGAGCGAACAGGCGTTGCTTTTTTGGTTTTGCAGGTGGCCGGAATTGCAGGGTGGTTATCAGGGTTGTCTGGATCAGCTTTTTTTAGATAACACTGTTTCAGCAAGTCTGCCCGGGCATCTTCTTCAGCCTCAGATATGGACTCACGCACGGTTAGGCACCATTGATTTTGTCCGTGTTTATCATCGTTCCAACGAGATCCTGTAAGGCCACAGCTAAATTGCTTATTGAGTTCATGTTGTTGAGTAGCTGTTTCTGCATAACGCTTACAATGGTATTGAAGGCGTTCTTCCGTCGTCCATTCTGTAGCCGAAGCGATATGAGTGAAAAAAATTAACGGGTATGCTGTCAGGGCGTGGAAATTGCTCGGTTTCATTAGTTAAATTGGGTCTTTCTTTGTTAAGGGGGGCTTTGCATCCCAAAGAGCGTGGGGTGGTGCTCGTCAGTCTGAATATTCAGTGATAACAGTGTACAATAAAATGATGTTATTTTGATCAATTTTGGGTCTTTGAGTTAAACCAGCATCTTGCGTAATTCATCCATCCGTCTTTCCAGAAACAGCTGTTCCTGCTGGTTCTGCGAATAATCAATCGCCAGTTGGTAGGCTTCTAATGCAGTTTTAAGCTGACCGCTGCGCTTCAGTAAATCGGCGCGGGCCGAATGATAGGGCTGATATTGTTGCAGCGTGCTGA
>JBMZDK010000418.1:0-2769 GCA_049614265.1 Thiolinea sp. | reverse complement strand
CCTAATGTGCGCAGTGAGGCCGAGTTAATGCGGGATGTGCTGGTGGATGAGTTTAAAGTTGAAGTGCGCTGGCTGGAGAAAGACAGCCATACCACCTGGCAAAATGCACAGTTTACTGACAAGTTGCTGCAGGATGCCGGGGTTAAGTCCGCATGGCTGGTCACACAGGCCTGGCATATGCCGCGTAGCATGTATGTATTTAAATCCGGTGTCGTTGAGTACAGAGCTGCTTCAGTATCATTTGGTGCAGTTATTCCATGGCGGGATTTATACATGAAATGGATTCCTCAACCCGCAGCTTTAAGTCGTAGTATGATTGCTCTGCATGAATGGATTGGCATGCTCTGGTATCGTTTTCGCAACAGTACTGATTAGATATTCCCCGTATATTTTCAGCATATTCAGACCACTTCTAACTATAAAAATTATGCAATATGGCTGGCTATAAATTAAATATTCATTTAAAGTTAAGTTTTGCTGATCCACCAAATACCCTGATTAATTATACTATTCATCCGGAAGCCTTTGATATAAAAGGTATAACATAGTCTTCTAGTCACTTTGGTTGTCGTCGGGTGACGGTACCAGAGAAGCTTGTCGTATAAACACAGGTTAGTGGGGTAAAAAAGCAACTTTCCACAGCAAGTTGTCACTTTTACAACTAAACTTTTGGGACACAGGTAAAGCCAGGCAGGAGTGAATGTATGGCATTTGGTAAAACAGGTATAGACTGGCGCTCGACAAAAGCTGCGGTCTGGCGGTCTAATCGCCATTTCCTGAAACCGATCAACCGGGTTGATATGATCGATGCTGATACCTTAATCGGTATCGATGATCAGAAGGCTCTGTTATATAAAAATACCGAAAATTTTCTTCGTGGTAAATCCTGTTGCCATGCATTGCTCTGGGGTGCGCGTGGTGTTGGCAAATCCTCACTGATGAAAACGTTATTAACCCGTTATCACAGTTATGGCCTGCGCATGATACAAACGCCCAGAGAAGATTTACATGTGTTGCCGGATATCATCGACGATATTCATGATCATAATCACCACTTCATTATTTATTGTGATGATTTATTGTTTGATGAAGGTCAAAGTGAATACCGGATGTTAAAAGGTGTCATGGAAGGTACATTGGAGACACCCCCCTCTAATGTACTGGTTTATGCTACCTCTAATCGGCAACAATTAATGCCCGGGCAGATGGCTGATAATCTTAATATTAGTCATGTCAACGGAGCGGAGCGTTCCGCAGAAACAATAGACGAGTGTTTGTCTCTTGCGGATCATTTTGGCTTATCCCTGTCTTTTGAACCCATGACCGGAGAAGCCTATCTCACCATCGTCGACAATTTATTTAAGCGTGTCAAAGTCGACCAGGAACAGCTGCATGAAGAGGCGATGCGCTTTGCGATGCAGCGTGGCGGCCCCAGCGGACGTACCGCCCGCCATTTTTTGAATCATTATCAAATTTATTTGTGAAGTAAAACCATGAACCCTTTAATAAGAAATGTTTCAGCAGCCATTTTG
This sequence comes from Thiolinea sp., assembly GCA_049614265.1. GTDB lineage: Bacteria > Pseudomonadota > Gammaproteobacteria > Thiotrichales > Thiotrichaceae > Thiolinea. Next base: position 1,237 of record JBMZDK010000418.1, on the reverse strand, counting down.
CTGGCTGCTTTCAGCGTGGGAATTGCCCAGGCTGCTACAACCAATTCAGCCCCTACTGTTGTTGTCGACAGTGCTCCGGTTCCACAAATGACCCAGCGCGATCTGGATGAGCGTCTCTGGCTAACTGCTTTGACCGGAAATGTTGGTGCGATTGTTGAGCTGGTTGAGCAGGGTGCAAATCCGAATATCGCAACCCGGTACGGAGAAACAGCAATGCATGCTGCTGCTGCCCGTGGCCATCTTAATATTGTTCACTACCTGTTGAAAAAAGGTGTCAGTATTCATTCCAGAACGACTAATGGCTGGACTCCTCTGCACCATGCTGCGCGTTTTGGCCATGCCAGTGTGGCAAATTTCCTGGTGCAGTCCGGTGCTAACCCCCGCGTTCCGACAAATGATGCAGGTCATAAGACACCGATTGATATTGCGGTAGAAAAAGGTGATTTACGTACTGCCCGGATTATGGGGTGGTAAGAAGTCGTATCCTAATGGCCAGGTAAACCACAGTCTTATCTATGGAAACCTTGGGCAAAGTAACGCCCCCTGTTAAACTGATAACATTTGTATTACGTTAGGATTATTTCATGCGCTTAAAAATTCTGATTGCTGCCGGGCTGGCCGGATTAGTGTTGTCAGCCTGTACTCAGGAAACCCAGAATCAAATTGGTCGTTCTATTAATAACTGGACGGGAACTGATGGGATTCTGGAAGTTTATGCTGGTGATAAGTTGGCAAAACGTTTTCTGGACATTGATAAACTGAGCACAGCATCAGGAACCAGTAACGGTGTAGATCGCCCCTACCGTTATGGTAATGGTGTGCTGGATGCGAATCTGAATGGTGTGGTTGATAAAGGCGAAAAGAAAGTCTATTTTGAGTTTAGCGATTACTCAACGTCTTATATTTTTTACGAGTCACCGAACTAGTCTCGGGTTTTCGCAGGGTTGTAAGCTAACAGTGGCTTATTGAGCTGGTAGTAGCCTTTGTTCTGCTATTTGCTTATCTAACGTTGCTTATTCTTCTTGCGCGCCCGTGGGTGGGCTTGGTCATAAACCTTAGCCAGGTGTTGAAAATCAAGGTGAGTATATATCTGGGTTGTGCTGATATCAGCATGACCCAGTAACTCTTGTACAGCACGTAAATCACCCGATGATTCTAACAGGTGACTGGCGAATGAGTGCCTTAGCTTGTGCGGGTGAAGTTTCTGAGTCATCCCCTGTTGTTGTTGCCAGTGTTT
>JBMZDK010000417.1:0-2781 GCA_049614265.1 Thiolinea sp. | reverse complement strand
AAGATGAAGCCGTGGCTCAAGTGCTGCTGTTGTTGCGTTCGCTGTGACCTACAACCTTTTTGCCCACATTAACGACTCTCTCAAGCTGCGTTTTAAAGGGTACACCGCGTTTTATTGCATCTACCCGCTGGCGGTTACGCTGCACATTACTGGCTTCTGCGATGCAATCAGTCAACGTTTGCTTTAGCGCTTCAACGCCGAAATGCACTTTATCGCTTGCGATAGCCAGAGGTAGCGCTATATCAGGCTGTAAAAGCGTCTGGTTATAAGCAACCGCCTGAGCGATTATTTTAGCTTTTGCAGATGAAGGATTTTCCAGGTCATACGGAGGTTGCCATTCTGCGATCGGTTTTAATTTATCCACCTGGTTGATAACAGCAACGACCATTGGCTTTTTGAAAGACACATTTTCAGGGTTCGCATAAAATGATTGGAAGTTATCACTCAATTGCTTATCCAGATTACGTGCAGACTGGTTGGCTTTTAACATCCATAACACTAAATCAGCCTGCGTCATCTCGTTCAGCATCTGCCTCTCGGTTTTGGCATTACCATCCAAACCGCGTAAGTCCACCATACGAACTTCAATGTCATTGATGATGGCACTATAAACCGTTGCAAGCTGAGTTGATGGTAAAACATCGACTTCTGCGGCTAACTCATCTTTCAATAGATTAATAACTGAAGATTTACCCGCCCCGGTTTGACCAACAATAACGATCCGGATTGGCTCTGGCGCTACAGCAAGGTGCTCTTCATCCAATGCAGACGCATTCGAGACTAACAGATCCTTGTCTTCTAAACTGAATCTTCCACTGTATAAATCAATGGCTACCGCAGCCACTTCATCCAATAAGGCTTCTTTCGCTTTCAGCTGAATATCATCAACCAAGCCTTTTGTCATCGTTGAGGTGGCTTGCTGTTTGGTTAAATCAACCGCCACCTTCAGCGGGTTGAAATACAGGTTTTTCGCGTGGTTAGCCCAAATCGCCGCTTTAACCGCTTTTTTGCCCAGTTCGCCATATTTGTCGTAAGCCTCATACCCCGCTTTAATATGGGACACCTTAATGTATTCAATGCCCGGTATATGCTCTTTAACGACTAAATTGTAGCGGCGACTCACTTCTTCAAATAACTTCAAACCTTCTGGAAAAGAGAAATCTAACGTCTTTTTCCCGAATTTCTGAGCAATAATTTCCAGAACTTCCAATCCCGCGTCATCAAGCTGTTTCCAATCAAGACCTGCTCTCAGCCGCTCCCGCGTATAAGCTTGTGCATCATGCCAAATCACTAGTTCTGCTTGTGACCAGTCGTCGGCAGCTTGCACAAAACTATCATCTGTTGCAGGTGGTGTTTCATTTTCAGACTCGGTTTCATTAGGCGGGCGGCTTACCATGTATAGAGGAATGGCAACTGCTAAGGTACTAAGCGCAATAGCAATAGACAGTTGCAACAGGTAACCGTACTTAATCGATAAAATGACACCGAAGCCCATCATGATAAGCACCGGAAATACTGCTGAAATAGCGGCGATCAGCAAGCGCCCACCGGATAAATCCGCTAACAGGCTATACAGGCCTTTAATTTTTTTCATAGCCAGACGCTGCCTTACCTTTTTTGAGTGCATCCCTGAATAAATCCTGCATAGCCTGCTCAGAGACTGCTTCACCTTTATTTTTAGAATAGAAGTAGTAACAGGCTACCCGGCCCAAGCCATAAGTCGTACCAAAACTCATCGCGGCGGCAGCCACGGCCCCTACCGTCTGCCCATAAACCGGGACAAATTTAAACAACTCTCTGGCACCAAATTTCAGACCATACTGCACGGCAAAGCTGCTACCCAGTGTACCGATTAATTCCTTAAAGGCGCGTTGATCCCATTCCACACCGTATTGATTCGCCAGACTATGCAGCATTTTGGCCTGAATAGCAGGCACAGAAAACAAACCGACGGCGGGAATTAAATCACTGGCTGATGCGCTTCCGGCATACCAAAGCACTTCATTCTTCACACGAGCAAAGTTTTTTTCTTCAACAGTAGCATGCTCTCTTCCCTCAGCGACCATGCCAATAACAGGAAGCATTTCTTCCAGTTTATCAATGAGCGTATCGTAGTTGTAAACTGAACCGTCTTCGGTCTCAAAATCAACGGCTAAGGCCGTAAAATCTTCACCCCAGATATCTTCTACCTGTTTTTTATTGAAGGTAAGCTGACGCTCACGGTTACTCGCCTCAGACTGCAGCACCGCACTATGGATAAGCAATAGGTGTTTAATTTTCTTTTGGCGCTTAATCTGTTTCAGCGCAGCCAAAACAGCCGACTGCTCCGGCTCATCGGCTTTCATCACCACCACTAAGGCATGCCCTAATTTACTCGCCTCTTCCAGGTCATCCTGCGGGTCATAATCCGCTTCACCTAACCCTCTGGTATCCAGAAAGCGCATCACCGGCTTTTCTTGCGGGAAATCATAAGCTGCCGCCGTTTTCGTACAGGGCGCAAAGCCATTGCCGACTTCAACTGACGAAAGCCCGGTTATTGTCTGAATGAAGGTGGACTTGCCTGCGCCCGTTTTGCCCAAGAGCCACAATGTTGGTAAATGCTGACGCCGAAACTCATGTGCTGGCGTCAGATCAGGATTCTTACCGGGGTTAATTGCGTCTTTTATTTGCTCGAACATGCGGGTATTCCAACGGATGATTTTTTATCGCTCATTACCCGTCTAGCTTACTATAAACAGTTGCCATCCTTGCTATACCCGCGCTGATAGGCATGGTCATGGC
>JBMZDK010000416.1:0-2785 GCA_049614265.1 Thiolinea sp. | reverse complement strand
GTCAGAAACCGCGCGTGCCTGCAGCAGGCTAAAGAGTTATTTGGTAAGGCTTGTGATTTAGGCGAGAACAAAGGCTGTAAAAATTACTCAATAATGAATAAAAAATAACGTGTATAACCTAAAATAATATTAAAATTTATAGATCAGATATTTTAGTAGTAGGCTTTGTATGTGTGAATATTCTGTCATACTGCTTACAATTTATAAAATAATATAGGATAGACCTAATGTTAAATGGTGATCTGAAAAAATCCGCTTTACACAAACTAGAGAAGGCTCATAGTGTTTACCAAACAGAAATAAAGCATACCCAAGAGTCTAGCGAGAAACTTTATTCTTTACGCCAATCCTCAAGCGAAGAAGTGCTTGCTTCCGTTGAAGACTATGTAAATTCTTTGACAAATCACCCAAAGGAATTTGATCGCTCATTTGCTGAGTTCAGGGCCGAGTATCAAACATTTAATCAGATTATCAATGATATAAAAAACGAAGCCGACGGCGTTGATATTAAAGCCGGAGGTTCCGCTGCTGCGGGTGTTGCTACCGGTGTCGGCGTTGCTGCACTGGCTCCTACTGCTGCCATGGCCGTTGCAACAACATTTGGTGCAGCTTCAACAGGAACAGCAATTTCTGCCTTGTCCGGTGCAGCTGCAACCAATGCGGCGCTTGCGTGGTTAGGTGGTGGTGCCTTGGCAGCTGGAGGCGGAGGAATGGCTGCGGGCAATGCCCTACTGGCACTAGCGGGGCCTGTAGGCTGGGCGATTGGCGGCACTGCACTGGTTGGAGGGACTATGTTCGCCCGTTCCAAAAATAAGAAAGTTGCTGAAGCGGCAAATAATAAGCGCCGTGAAATTGAGGTCTACAACAAGCAATTACAAACCGCACAGCATGAAGTTGGTAAGTTGCATGACCTTACTAGCCAACATGTACAAGGGATGATGCAGACTCTAGCAGTACTCAAGTCCGATGCGCCCACAAACTACCAGCAGTTTTCTTCTGATCAGAAAAACAGGCTGTCAGCCCTCGTCAATCATGTTCGCTCGTTGTCAGTCTTGCTGAATAAAAAGATTGAAACATGAGTGAGACGCATATTCCACGGGATCACCTGGTTAAGGATCAGGTCAGTGCGGTAATCGTTGATTCAATTAACACGCAGCGGATACAGAGCGAACTAAGCCAGCAGCTGGGTCAAGACGCAGCTTTTATCAAGGCTGTAGAACAGATTGATAAAGTTAGAGATTTCGTAGGCAGTCCTGAGCGTATTCTTGGGAGTGATCTGACCAAGCATGGTGAGATTGCTGAACAGGTCGAAGTTGGAGTACGCAATGCACGTTCAGCTCTCCATCAGGAGGAAATGACCGCTACTTTTGACGGAGTTGGCCGTACTGCGCCTGAAGACTACGTGATTAATGGCACGGAAGTGCAGTCAAAGTTTATTAACGGTGCCGGCAAGAATCTTGACCATGTTATGGAGCACATGGACAAGTACACAAACTTTGGCCGGGATGGTTCTTACTATCACATCCCTAAAGACCACCATGAAACCATTATGAAGGTTATGAATGGTGAACCTGTGGAAGGCATGTCGCAAAGAAGCATCGATGCGATACGGGAAAAGGTGCACGAGATAGAGAGCAAAAGCGGCCAGTCCTTCCATGAGGTTGTGAAGCCTGGTATATCTGATTATGCCGATGTGCAACAAGGTAAAATACACGAAACCCTTGATAAGCATGAACATCAGCTGGACGCCGAAAACCGGGAAATAAAAGACCAGATTGCACAAGAACATCAGCCTACTTTAGCCGAGGCGGCGCAAGCCGCAGCGGTTGCCGGAGCAGTGGGTGGGGCTGTTTCCCTGGCTGCCGGATTGTATTCAAAATACAGACAGGGGAAGAATCCCTTTAAAGGTGATTTAACTACCGAAGACTGGAAAGAACTCGGTATTACAACAGCCACGGGGGCAGTTGGTGGTACTGTTGCTGGTGGTTCCATCTACCTGTTAACCAATTATGCCTCGCTGTCTGCCCCGTTTGCTGGTGCGGTGGTGAGCGCCGCTAAAGGCGTTAGTTCACTCTTGAAGGACTACCATGCAGGAAACATCAATACAACAGAGTTCATGGATCTGGGAATGGTAGTCTGTGCTGAATCTGCCATTGTTGGATTAGCTACCGCAGCTGGTCAGACCCTGATACCTATCCCAGTACTGGGAGCTGTGCTTGGTTCGCTTGCGGGCAAGATGGTGGCAGAGTTCCTGACAGGTAAAGACAGCGAATTGGCCCAGAGTATGAAAGCCGAAATGAATGCCTTCCTGGCCAAGCTGGATGCAGCGCAGCGAAAGGTAGTGGCTGCGATCAATGCCGAATATGACCGTTTGGGCAAACTAACTGTGGCTGCTTTTGATTTCAGTCGCAATGAATCCTTCGTATTGCAGGCCAGTGTCGATCTGGCAAAGGCTTACGGTGTGAAAGAAGAGCTTATTATATCCAGTCATTCTCAGCTGGATGACTTTATGCTGGCCTAACAGGGGTCTGAAGTCCAACGGTACGAAAACCTACGCTAAGGCTCGAAAGATGTAGAAAAAGTCGATTAGTAGACGGCATTGTCTCCTAATTCTCGAAATTTGATATAAAAGACGCTGTTTTCACCCCAATTTCACCTGTCTATTAATTTAAGAATTATCAGACACTTGCGGCTTAGCGTACGAAACCGCCCCATTGGGCTTCAAACCCCTTCAACGTCGGAAGGTACTTGGGAGCTGATTCGCGGATTCCATCAGGGCCAGCGG
>JBMZDK010000415.1:0-2790 GCA_049614265.1 Thiolinea sp. | reverse complement strand
GATGTCGAGGGCAAAAAACATTTCATTGATCATAAAATAAATTCCATACAAAATTTCATGGCTCCGGATATCTTGTGTAGATATAACGCAGAAGATGTCAACTTGTGTCGGGAGTCAATATTTCATACCAGGATGGTGCTGAAAGCGATTGACATTAAGGATTATCTGTTCGGGCAATGTATGACGAATTATAGTGCAGCAGTCCTGCAGCAGATTAAACAGAGTGTACTTGAGGAGATGACTGAAATTTTCCACGGTGAGGGTCATTAGCTTTGATCCGGCTGAAATAATAAATGATGAGAAGTTAAGTGTGGAAGTTCAGTTGTTGTTTTGTTTGTCGCCGTTACAGGGCGACAGATAATTCTGTCTTGTGATCGCAACTGATTGTTGCGAGGGCAGGGCTGAGCATCTGTGGAGGTTGGACAACGATGAAAGATGTTGAGTGGAAACAGTTAGCCGGCAATCGGGTGAATCGCCGTTTACTTACAACAGGTTCGCTGGTCTTGTGGGGAGTGTTGGCAGCAGGTTGTGCTGCAACAGGTGAAACAAAGCCGCAGGTTACGGCTGCGGTGGCGAAGTCTGGTAATACTTATATTGTTAAACGTGCGGCGGTTCGTACGCCAGCAGCAGATCGATTACAGCGTAACCGGCAGCAGGTGCAGCGTACTGTTGGCAATCAGCAACGCCCTGAAACAGTTACGGTTTCCCGGAGTCATGGGCAGAACTCATCAGTTCAGTTAACTAAAGCTCAATATCATGCCCGTTATCAGGCACAGCAAAAAGCCGCTGCAAAAGCCGCAGTTGAACGTAAGCAGGCAGCTGCCAGAGCTTTATTAGCTAAGAAAAAAGCACAGCAACAGGCAGTGCGTAATCAGCATATCGCACGCTGGAAACAACAGCAGCAAAAGCGTCAGCAGTATCATCAAAGCTGGCAGAAGCAACAGCAGCTGGCAAAGAAAAAAGCCATGTTACAGGCACGCAAACCAGTGGCGCAGAAGCAGGTACGTAAGCCGACGGCTCGTAAAACCATTGTTGCGCAGAAACGCCCTGATCCACGTCAAAAGTATTTGTTACGTTGGGAGCGGATGCAGGCAGAGAAACGCCTGGAAGCGAAGAGGGCTGAGCAGCGCGTTGAACGTGTTATTTATAATGCGAAAAAGCAAATTGGTCGTAAATATGTTTGGGGTGGAGCATCACCGCGTAAGGGTTTTGATTGTAGTGGGCTAGTACAGCACTCAATGAACAAAGGGGCTAACGTCAAAGTTCCGCGCACCGCATTACAGCAGTATCGTGCTTCGGTAAAAGTGCCTGCACATAAGGCTGAGCGTGGTGACTTGGTATTTTTCATTACCCGTGGCAAGCGGGTGAGTCATGTTGGTATTTATCTGGGTGACAATAAATTTGTCCACGCTCCGCGAACTGGCAAGCGAATTACGACCAGCCGTTTGCGGGGGTACTGGAAAAAACGCCTCGTTGGCTTTGGCCGGATACCTGGTGCCTGCCGACTTCCCGTCTGAATTTTCTGGAGCCTGCCAGATCGGGTCATATAATATAGCAGCAAGCATTATGTCATCATGCTTGCTGTTGGTGAGTTCTGGTGGTTGTCTGTTTGTATTTCATACCAGATGATTTCATCACTGCCATTCATTTCTTTGGCCTGATACATTGCCCGATCAGCCTGCGTAAGCATTGTTTTTGGATGCAGGTGATCACCATGGTTGATTGATGCACCGGTACTGAGCTGGATGTTGAACTTTGTTTGTTCGTAGGTACAGGGTGCCTCCAGTTCTTTTATCAGCTCAACATAGTAGCGCGCCAATAGTTTCTGGTCGGTGATATCAACGAGCCAGGCAAACTCATCTCCTCCTAAACGACCAACCATGCCATGCTTACTCAATGTCTTTTTAAATGCAGCGGACAGGTGTTTCAGGACATGATCACCAGCGAGGTGTCCGTGATTGTCATTGACCTGTTTGAATTTATCCAGATCAATAATTGCCAGTGTAAACGGTTTGTTTGCCTCACAGCGTTTATGCAGGGATTGCATTGTATTATTTCTGCTGGCCAGCCCTGTCAGCGCATCATAACTTAACTGGAAATTGCTGGCTGCACGTTCTCTGGCAAGAGTCATGAGCAGATATCCGATATGTGCAATAAAGATAATGCTGCTGCCAGCAACATAATAAATGGCTTTTAACAGCTTTTCCCAGACGGCTTGATTGTAGCTGCCTTTGGAGTCTGTAACTTCATGCAGCAGGTGGCGCTGGATTGATTCATGTGCATGGTTAATCTCAGCAATCCAGACTGGCAATAATTCAATATTGACACCATCACCTGAATAGATTTCTGTTTCCATCGCCCGAATCTGGGCAAAGGTATTTTCAATTAGCTCGCGCAGGCCTTTGACCTGTTTGAGCATGTCATCTTTTTTGAGGTTTGATAATAAAACCGGGAATTTACTCCAGATCAGCTCATAACGAATTCGTAACTCTTTCTCACTAAGCTTTCCATGGCTATAGAGCTGCATATCGTATTGTGCTGAATTAAGCTGGGTATTTAAATGTACCAGGCTCCAGATAGATTCCCGCTGGTAATGCTCCACCTGATCATAGGTATCGTTGAGGTTTAATAATGACAGGTAGATGACAAAAGCCAGCACAGGACTTAAAGCCCAGTGCAAAGTTTGCCAGGTACTATTTCGGTGAGGAAACGGCATTATTTTTTCGTTTCAGTAATCGAAATATGGTATAGCTGCCAGATTAAAAATTCATCAAGGCTGCGTTCCGGAAG
>JBMZDK010000414.1:0-2808 GCA_049614265.1 Thiolinea sp. | reverse complement strand
CAAACCGGAAAGCCTGGACACTGCGTTGACAAACAACAGCATACAACTGTCAGCGTTGGGAGAATTGACCTGCATGTAAATCCTTATCCGTAATAGCAACAGGGCGACTTATTACATTCCGCTATCAAATCTATTGATAAATTCTAATTTTGTTATACACGCCAACCGCCAATAATGTTTTCTTATTATACTGAGCACCTTCGCCCCCATTTTTCTGCATTGTGAGAGCACAGTTTGACGATATGAGAGAAATTTACAGAACATCATGAACTATGAACTTGATCATCAGGACATCCGCGACGCCGTCAAACAACTCTGCACGGATTATCCCGGCACCTACTGGCAGCAGATGCGTCATGGGCCGCTGCTGAGGCCTGTGTGCAGACATATGGTGGCTTCGGTTTTGCTGAAGAATATGATATCGAGCGTAAATTCCGTGAGGCGCGTTTATATCAGGTCGCACCGATTTCAACCAATCTGATTTTGAGCTATATTGCCGAACACGTACTGGGGATGCCGCGTTCTTATTAGTAACGATTTGATTGACAGGCTGTGCCAACCTTGTGGAGCATGGAATTATGAAATTTTGCATTCAGCTGACAGCAGATTACCCGGATAAATCTTATGGCGCTGATCGCGTATACAAAGACATGCTGGATCAGGCTATATTAGCGGATCGTTTGGGGTTTGATGCTGTTTCTGTCACAGAACATCACCTGATTAATTGCCTGATGATGCCCGCACCACTGCAGTTTGCCATTAAGATTGCCGATGCGACAGAACAAATTAAAATCCTCACCTCTGTAGTCGTACTGCCACTGCATGATATGCGGGTTTACGCCGGTGAAGTGATTGTGGCAGACATTTTTACAGACAAACGCCTCTACCTTGGCGTTGGGCGCGGTGCATTCAAATACGAAATGGAGCGGATGGGAATCACTATGGAGGAAACCCAGGCCCGCTTTAATGAATCACTGGATGTGCTGCAGGCTTTACTAACTGAAGAAGAAGTTAGCTGGGATGGGAGTTATTATCAGTTCGACCCCATTACCATCATGCCCCGCCCTACCCGTCCCGGTGGCCCGCCGCTGATGATGGCGGTACTGAACCCGGAAGGCATCTACCATTGCACCAAACGTGGTTTTCATATCCAAACCACGCCGTTATCCGGCAATCATCAACTATTAATCGATCAGGTCAGCGCTTTCAATCGCGCTAAACAGGAAATGGGGCCAGCGGGTGAAACACTGACGCTTTCTCTGTCACGTGTAGCACACCTGGCAAAAGATAATCAGGAACGACAGCGTAAAATTGAGGCCGCACACCATTATTACGGACGTTTTGATAATGTATTCACCGGGCCGGGGTTAGTCGATCACGGCATGATACGTGAATTACCCTGCGCTACTCCGATTGATGAGTTGGGTGATAGCCTGATGATTGGCACACCCGGGGAAATCATTGATAAACTGGAACCTTACGTTGAACTGGGCATTGACCGTCTGATTTTAAACCTGAATTTTGGGCTGGATGCTCAGGATACCTTAGACACTATCCAGTGCTTTGCCGAAGAAGTTATGCCACATTTTACGCAGGAGATCAGTAATGCCTGATACCATAACATGCTCCTATACGATCCAGGGCAACGGGCCAGCTTTATTTTTGATCCATGGTATTGGTGCAGCCAGAAATACCTGGACTAAAGCCTTGCCGCTATTGACCAAGCATTTCACTGTGATTACTTATGACCTGCGCGGGCATGGTGAGTCACCGATGCCGGATGGAGAGTTTGGCCTAACCGAATTGGTTGCTGATCTGGAAGCATTACGGGCACAACTCGGGATTGAACAGGCTCATTTTGCCGGTCATTCCCTGGGAGGAATGATTGGCCCGGCCTATGCACAGGCTTATCCGGAGCGGGTGCTATCGCTGGGACTATTATCCACAGCTGCTTTCAGAACAGAAGATGATAGTACCAAAGTCTGGGCAGTCGTACGGGCAATGGAAGACCGTGGTATTCCCAATGTATTACCGACCCTGTCAGATCGCTGGTTCACCGATAACTTCATCGCCACCCACCCGGAAGTTGTGGAACAACGCCTGCAACAGGTAATTGGTACCGATGCCGACGTCTTTCTCAACGTATTCCGGATTTACGCGGGTACCGAAATGGCACCCTGGTTGCATGAAGTTCAGGCACCATCATTAGTGCTGACCGGTGAAAATGATGGTGGCTGTAACCCCAGATTGAATGCAGAAATTGATAAAGCGTTACCACATTCTGAGTTAGTGATTCTGCCAGGGTACAAACATTCCTTATTACTGGAAGCCGGTGATCTGGTTGCTAAGGAAATGGTGCGGTTCATTCAATCGTTGGACTGAATAGCTCAATTTACGATCCACACAAAATTAACAATCATGCCCGTTCAGCAATCGCCAATAAGCGATGCATTTCCCTTAACACTGGAATTTCAATCAGCTTGCCATCAATCACCACCAGCCCGGTATCCGCTTCCTCAAACGCGGTAATAATACGCTTCGCGCGCGCCACCGATTCAGCGTCCGGGGTAAACACATCATTAATCACCGCAATCTGTTTTGGATGCACCGAACCCTTACCACTGAATCCTAAGTCACGTGCCTGAATCGCAGCTTCACGCAGACCATCCTCATCATTCAAATCCAGAAACGGCACATCAATCGCATCAATTCCAACACCTGCTGCGGCATGCACTACCCGCGAACGCGCATACAGTAAATTGTCCCAGCTATTCTTGCAGCGCAGTTCCGCTGCCATATCCACGCCAC
>JBMZDK010000413.1:0-2819 GCA_049614265.1 Thiolinea sp. | reverse complement strand
ATAATTTTATTCATAATAGCGATAAATTTTTTTTTGTGCAATGCGAATTATGCACATTTTGGTTAATTATCAAACAATTCTTGCCTGCTATAGTTTTGCTGTACTGCCTTGCTTCAGGGGAAAATATGATGCTATAAACGTCTTTCTATACCACAAGCGATGGATATCTCAGTATGAATTACCCACCTTCCAAACTTCCTGATATCGGCACAACTATCTTTACCGTCATGTCCGGAATGGCTGCCGATCATGGCGCAATTAACCTGTCACAGGGTTTCCCGGATTTTAATGGCCCTAAGGAATTGCTGGAGAAGGTTGGGCATTATGTCGAGCAGGGCGCAAACCAATACGCACCGATGACCGGCGTACCGCGTTTGCGTGAAGCTATTGCTGAGAAGGTGAAGCGTCACTATGGACGAGTGGTTTCAGCGGAGGATGAGATCACCGTGACGTCAGGTGGTACCGAGGCATTATTTGATGCCATTGCCGCCGTAGTCTCTCCCGGTGACGAGGTGATTATTTTTGATCCGGCGTTTGATAGTTATGTTCCGGCAGTGAAGTTAAATGGTGGTATTCCGGTGCATATACAGTTACAGCCGCCGGAATTTAAAACTAACTGGGATGACCTGCGGGCGGCGATTACTCCGAAGACGCGCCTCATCATGCTTAATTCGCCACACAATCCAACGGGTATGGTATTTGATGATAACGATATTGCGGAGCTGAGTAACATCGTTCGTGGTACAGATATTCTTTTGATCGGTGATGACGTTTACGAGCATATTCTGTTCGATGGGCGGGAGCATCATAGTTTTATACGCACTGATGAACTATATCAGCGTAGTTTCAGTATTTCCTCATTTGGTAAAACCTATCATGCAACGGGGTGGAAACTTGCTTATTGTGTGGCACCACCTGCTTTGACTGCGGAATTTCGTAAGGTGCATCAGTTTGTTACCTTTACCTCGTCAACTCCTAAACAGTTAGCATTAGCTGATTACATGGAGCAAGATCCTCAGCATTGTTATGACCTGGCAGGTTTTTATCAGCATAAGCGTGATCTTTTTAATGAAGCAATGCAGTCCAGTCGATTTACCTTTACACCTTCCGGTGGCACCTATTTTCAGTTAATGGACTACAGCGCTATTAATGATCAGATGACTGATGTGGAATTCTGTGAGTGGCTGACAAAAGAGCAGGGCGTTGCTGCCATCCCTGTCTCAGTATTCTGTAAAAATGCGCCTGAAATGAAATTGGTGCGGTTTTGTTTTGCCAAGAATGACGAAACGTTGTTGGAAGCCACAAAAATATTAGCGGCTTTATAATTTAGTTTGTGCCCGGGTCGGTTAACAAATTACTCAGGCGTACAAAGTCACTCACTGCCAGTGTTTCTGCGCGCTGGCTGGGATCAATGCCGATAGCTTCCATTTGTTCCGCAGTAATCAGGTTCTTTAATGTGTTGCGCAGCGTCTTGCGGCGTTGCGAAAAAGCTTTTGCTACGGTTGCTGATAGTATGTCAGTGCTATTCGCTGATACTGGAAAAGTGGTTCTGGGTTTTAGATAGACAACCGCTGAGTCAACTTTGGGTGGTGGGTTAAATGCACCAGGCCCGACTTTCATCAAATATTCGGTTTCACAGAAGTATTGAACCATAACCGACAGACGGCCGAAGTCTTTGCTGCCCGGTGTTGCTGTGATGCGATCCACAACTTCTTTCTGCAGCATAAATAACATGTCCCGTATATGTGGCGCATGGCTTAGCAGATGAAATATCAAAGGTGTGGAAATATTGTAAGGCAGATTGCCAACGACTCTTAGTTGCTGCTCCTCTGAAGCACGCAGTACAGGAACATCAAGCTTTAATGCATCCTGAGCATGAATATGTAATTTCCCTTGTGCAGCGCTCTGTTGTTGCCACCAGGCAATAACATCGCGATCAATTTCTACTATATCCAGCCGGGCAAGTTGTTCCAGCAATGGAAAAGTTAAGGCCCCGGGGCCGGGGCCTATTTCAATTACCCTATCATCTGGCTTTAGAGCCAGTGCGCTAAGCATTCGGGTAACAACGCTCCGGTCATGCAGGAAATGCTGACCGAAGCGTTTTTTAGCGCGTTGCTGATACTGAGACAAATTTATTCCAGTATTTTCAACTCAACCCGGCGGTTAATTGCGCGTCCCTGACGGGTGCCGTTATTAGCGATGGGTTGGTCTTCACCATAACCTTTCGGTGTCAGGCTATCGGCATTAGCGCCTTTGCTCACCAGATAATCCCGGACAGACTCTGCACGTGCCTGAGACAGGTTCTGATTAGCCTGACGGCCACCGGCACTATCAGTATGGCCACTGACTTCAACTTTCAGCTCAGGGAATTTCCGCAGTGTTGCTGCGGCCTCATCCAGAATTGGACGAGAGTCAGCTGTCAGTACATCTGAGCTGGTTTCAAACTGAACACCCTGCAAGCTGATATTTGCATCTCTGGCACAACCAACCTGATTAACACTGTTGCCTGTGGCTGTTTCAGGACAAAGGTCATTTTCATCAGCAACCCCATCCTTATCGCCATCTTCAATGGCGTCACAACCTTCAGCATCCACTTCAGTACCGGCTGCTGTGTCAGGACATTTGTCAGCGCTATCTTTTACGCCGTCATTGTCACTGTCCAGCTCACAACCTTCAGCATCCACACTGGCACCTGCAGGTGTCGTTGGACACTTGTCAGCGCTGTTCTTCACGCCATCATTGTCATCGTCCAATTCACAACCAGCTTCGTTGACCTTAGCATCAGCAACAGTTTCCGGACATTGGTCAGCACTGTTCTT
>JBMZDK010000412.1:0-2831 GCA_049614265.1 Thiolinea sp. | reverse complement strand
GGATACGGTAAAAACCGTTTATAGTCCGGGTCAGGAAATTCAGGCCACGAATCAAATGTGGGTGTGAGCAATACCAATGTACCACCAGCACGGATCGTACCCACCACAGCCGCCAGTGCATTGACATCCAAACCGCTCCAGGCATCAAACACAACCAGATAATATTCCTGTCCCAATACGGTTCGGGCTTTACTGGCCGGCAAGCATTGTGAAGAAGGATTAACAACTAACTCAGTTTGAGTTATCCACAGAACATGGGGGATATTCTGAAACAATCCACAGGCACGTTGCATACCTGTGGATTGTTCAGTAGTAGAAATAAGGCTTAGATAGCGCTGCACGCGTATTCAATCACCAGTGTAAAGCTAATGGTATATACAAATCACACTAGACAGCATCATCGCCCTGTTCGCCGGTACGAATACGAATTGCCTGTTCAACCGGCAACACAAAAATCTTACCATCGCCGATTTTTCCTGTTTGCGCAGCACCGGTGACGGCCTCAATCACTGCATCCACCTGCTCATCGTTAATCACAATCTCCAGCTTAATTTTTGGCAGAAAATCAACGACGTATTCCGCCCCACGATATAACTCGGTATGGCCTTTCTGACGACCAAAGCCTTTTACCTCAATCGCAGTCATTCCGGTGACACCAATCTCAGTCAGTGCTTCACGCACATCATCCAGTTTAAACGGCTTAATAATCGCCTGAATCAACTTCATGCCTGTTCCTTAGTCCTTTGTAATAAGCCCGCATGCAAAAGATATCAGGTATTTTTACACCTGCATCCTTCATCACAGCGGGAATACGCGTCTGATAACGTCTGCCATGCTACTTAGGTAGCTGATGTCGCCACTTCGACGTAATCGGATAACGCCAGTCTTTGCCAAAAGCACGCTGTGTAATACGTACACCTGGTGCGGCCTGGCGACGTTTGTATTCACTCAATAATAACAGATTCATTACCCGCTGAACGACCGCTTTGGGATAACCCGCCGCAATAATAGTTTCCAGACTCTCATCACGCTCCATGATGCGCTCCAGAATACCATCGAGCACATCATAATCCGGCAGTGAATCCTGATCGAGTTGCCCGGGCGCAAGTTCTGCTGATGGTGGACGATCAATCACCCGTTGCGGAATAGCCGCTCCCAGCGTGTTGCGGTATTCTGCAATGCGATAGACCATCGTTTTATATAAGTCTTTCAGGGGAGAAAATGCCCCGGCCATATCACCATATAGCGTGGCATACCCTACTGCGCTTTCACTTTTATTGCTGGTCGATAATAATAACTTTCCGAATTTATTCGACATCGACATCAGCAACATGCCACGAATCCGCGCCTGTAGATTTTCTTCGGTCACGTCGTCTTCATATTCCGAAAACGCATCTGCCAAACCGGCCTGAAAACTCTCAAACAGCGGAGCAATCGGAATTTGTCGGTATTTCACCCCCAACATCGCCGCCTGTTCAGCCGCATCTTCCTTGCTCATTTCAGCGGTATAATGGAACGGCATCATCACCGCCTCAACATTTTCCGCCCCCAGCGCATCCACGGCAATTGCCAGCGTCAAGCCAGAATCAATGCCGCCGGACAAACCGAGCAACACGCCCTTAAAACCGTTCTTATGCACATAGTCGCGTGTCCCCATTACCAGCGCCTGATAAATATGCTTATCCCGCGCTGCATTACGCTCCTCAGTATATTGCCTGTTATCAGCAATCACCGTTGCATCAGCGGGTTGATCAACCGGCAACTCACCAGACCAAACCCCGGCCTCCATTAATGGTGCTGTCAGTACGCGTTCGCCATGACAATCAATCAGCATCGAATCACCATCGAACACCAGTTCATCCTGACCGCCTACCAGATTGGTATAGGCAATTGGGCACTGATGGCGTTTGGCTTTTTCTGCCACCACTTGCTGGCGACGCTCATGCTTGTCATGACGATAAGGTGATGCATTCAAAATCAGCACAGCTTCCGCCCCAGCCTCAACTGTTTGTTGAATTGGCCCATCATGCCAAATATCCTCACAAACCAGAATACCGCAACGGATTCCTTTGATATCAACAATCAGCGGCTGTTCACCCGCAGCAAACCAGCGCTCTTCATCATAGACCTTGTAATTGGGCAATTCCTGTTTTGCGTAGTGCCCGATTGATTCACCATCAGCCATCACCACAGCGGCATTATAAATCGCACCGTGGTACAAAGCCGGATAACCAATCACCACAGTAATGTCATGGCTTTCCGCTTTAATTTGCTCCAGGGATGTTTTGACCTGCGTTAAAAAATCACCACGGAATACCATGTCTTCAGGAGGATATGACGTCAAGGTAAGTTCCGGGAACAGAATAACGTCCGCCCCCTGCGCTTTTGCCTGTTGAATAGCCGCAATAGATTGCCGGGTATTTCCCGCCAGATCGCCGACACATAGGTTCAGCTGCGCCAGAGCGACGCTTAATGTTCGATTCTGCTTTTGCACGATGTAATAGCACAGTAAGATGATAGAGTCTGGAAACTATACCTGAAATGTTTGGAAAACATCATGTCCCGTCTTCTTTTTCTCCTTGTTCTGCTGGTAGTTGGTTATCTTTTGGTAAAATCCTGGCAGCGAAAATTGGATGAAGCCAAAAAATCCAATAAAAAGAATGGCTTTGGGCGTTTAATCAAAAAATCACAGATTGTTAAATGTGAACATTGTGAACTGCACGTCCCGGAAGCTGAGGCTGTTATTCACGGGGGTAAGCACTTTTGCAGTCTGGAACACGCACAACAAGCGCAATTGGAGAAGAACAACCGGTAAGCCGCCTTGAACAGGT
>JBMZDK010000411.1:0-2842 GCA_049614265.1 Thiolinea sp. | reverse complement strand
CTGCTCTGTTTCTGCAGATTCAGTCGCTCCCGCTTCTTCTGTTGTAGCCTCTGCCTGCTCAGGCGCTTCCTCAGCTTCTGTCACCGGGGCAACTGTTTCTGCATCCCCGACTTTCATTTCCACTGATGAAGCTGCCATATTCTCCCCGGCTTCCGGCGCTGTCACACCATCTGCTGAGTATGGCCCCGGTGGCGCGGGCGGGAGTTCATCCGCCTGCAAAGTCGCCATCGGCACGGACAACAGCGCCGTGGCAACCGCGAGGGTCAAAAGGTTTCGTTTCAAAACTATCATTAATGGACTCCTTGCTATTAAATGTCCTTATTGAATGTAATACCCCGACGTTTCGCAGGTCCGGCGCAGCAAAATGACAGATAGCCAACAATTATTACCTACCGAAAACAGTAGCTTAAACACGTAAATATCTGATTAGTTTAGCTGTATACTTTGCTGTTAATACCTGGTCGCCCACCCCGTCAAATTCGTTCGATTCTGGTCTTTCCTAAGCAATTCTTCTGTGTGAATTTTTCAGGTTTTAACTGTGGTGCGTATATTTTCCCACCTAAATGCAGCAGCAAACAGGGGCTAACCAGCCGCTGAAGTATTTAGTTAACGGACTATTATTACCGATTGGTGAGCTGCTGGCTATCTTCCTCTTAGCCTGCGTATTTTTTTTGCCATTCTACCCAGCATCCGGCGAATCTGCCACACCCACTTTACACTACGTGGCAATCAGAACATTCTTTTTAGCCACCCAACCTGTCAGGGAGCCGGAATATAACCTTTGACCATCATTACCGGGTCTTCATCACTGCGATCATCTGCACGAAAAACCGTTACCCTGACCTCAAGCAACGCATCAGAACCTGAGGTGGTCACTTCACGCACCCAGCGCCAGGACATATTCCCCATTTCCGCTTCACCACTATCACCACCTGCTGAGGGCGTTGCACCCTGAGCAATTTCAATTTTATAACCATCCAATTGATTCAGAGCAACCCAACGGGCAAAAGTTGACTCCTTAAGACTGGTAACATTGCGCACAGAATTACCTGCCACTTCACTGGCAATACCAATCACCATAGCGACAAGAAACAGAGCTAACAGCACCTCAACCAGGCTAAAGCCGGTGTTTTTACGCAAACCCGACGGTTTATATGGCCTATGGTTATGACGAGGTTTCATCGTTTCCCTGTTCTTCATCCTTAACGACTCTTCCCAGAGCATCAAATTTCAGTTGATCCCTATAATCTTCAGCAACACTTTCCAGCTGATAAATAAAAGGCGTCACCTCTCCGGTTGGCATCGAAATAATCTGAGGCTCTAATCCCAAACTATCACCCAATGTTAACGGGGCATCATCAACCACTAAGCGGATATTTAAGGGCGCCTCAAATTTACGGGGTTTAAGAAAACGATCTTTCTCAATCACATTCCAGCTACTGTTTTCTTCATCCAGCCGCATAAAGGCGTAGCCGTTATTATGGAAGCCCAGTGCCAGAATTTCTGAACGTACAATAGATTCATTACTCAACAACTGAACATCGTAACGCAAGCGCTCCAGTGCTTTTTCACCAACACCAGCACCAAAATTACTGAATGACAAGGCTGCAATTGATGTCACCACACCAATCACAACCATAACAATCATCAGTTCCAGCAGTGAGTAACCACGCACATACCGAGTGTTCCGGATTGGCGCACGGATACCAGAATAACGGGTACCGGAAAAACCAAAGCAATGCTTATTCAAGCATCCAGCTACCGATATCATCATCACTCTCACGCCCGTCAGGCCCAAGGCTATAGACGTCAAATTCACCATTATTGCCAGGATGCAGATAACGATAGGGATTATCCCAGGGATCTAACGGTACTTTTTTGCCTTTCAGGTAACCACCTTTCTGCCAGCGCTTAGCATCAGAAGGTTTTTCCACCAGAGCCTTCAAACCAGAGTCGCTGCTTGGGTAACGTGCATTGTGCATCGAGTACATATCCAAAGCAGTACTGATAGTACGGATTTCCTGTTGTGCCGCAGAAATACGCGCCTGATTTGGCGTATCCTGTAAATTCACAACCGCAATTCCCATCAATACACCAATAATCACGATAACGATTAACAGTTCCATTAAACTGAAACCCTGCACGCGCCCATGGCGGGCAGCGGCTTTATTTTTTCCAACAACTTTCATTAAATATACCGTCCGCTCTTTCAGACATAAAACTTCGCTATATGATGGCATAATGCCCTGAACTTGCAACCATACAAACCATGAACAAAAACAGCCTCATTCCCTTGCCCTTATTACTGTTTGCGCTTGCTTTCAGCCTGCTATTGCCTGTACTGCAGCAGTTTAAACCCATCCTGCTATACCATCGTGATGCAGTACTGGCGGGGGAAGCGTGGCGTTTGCTAACCGGCAACCTGGTGCATACCAATGATTACCACCTTTACCTGAATCTGGCCGGACTATGGGTTTTTCTCTTGCTCTGCGGCTCAGTTATCACAATAAAACTTCTCATTTCCTCCATCTTTATTTCCGGGGTTTTCATTGGTTGCGCCCTGCTGTTACTACACCCGGAGATTCGCTGGTATGCCGGTCTCTCAGGAGTTTTGTATGGCTTATTCATCATCGGCGCAGTTTGTCTGGCCCTCACCGGCGAAATTTTCAGTTTTTTTGCACTCCTTGCCCTTATTTTCATTAAACTCGGTTCGGTATGGTTAGGTGAAACCGACGACCTGACACAAAACATGATCCAGGCCAAAATCATTGATGAAGCACACATCTACGGTGCAATCGCAGGCTTTTTAACAGCAACACCGTTATCATTTAAACGATTGAAA
>JBMZDK010000410.1:0-2933 GCA_049614265.1 Thiolinea sp. | reverse complement strand
CGATCTGCGGCACCGGGCAACAGGCGGCTTTGGGCAAAGTCGCGGGCGGTGTCGCGGATTAGGGTTTGTTCTTCAGAGAGGTTCATCAAACCAACTCAACCGCTAACGCGGTAGCCTCGCCGCCACCAATACAAAGCCCGGCCACGCCTTTCTTCAAGCCACGCTTCTGTAGCGCAGCCAAC
Source organism: Thiolinea sp. (assembly GCA_049614265.1). GTDB lineage: Bacteria > Pseudomonadota > Gammaproteobacteria > Thiotrichales > Thiotrichaceae > Thiolinea. Next base: position 2,751 of record JBMZDK010000410.1, on the reverse strand, counting down.
AGCGTCACCACAATCCGTGCACCAGAGGCACCAATCGGATGCCCCAACGCACAGGCGCCACCGTTCACGTTCACTTTATCGTGTGGCAGTTCCAGGTCATTCATTGCAGCCATCGACACAACAGCAAAAGCTTCATTCACCTCAAACAGGTCAACTTCATCAGCTGACCAGCCGGTCTTTTCCATCACATTTTTCAGCGCGCCCACCGGAGCAGTGGTAAACCAGGCGGGTTCATGAGCATGGCTGGCGTGAGCATGGATTTTTGCAATGGGTTTCAACCCCTGTTTCTCTGCTTCGCTCTGGCGCATCATCACCAGCGCCGCCGCACCATCGGAAATTGAGCTGGAGTTTGCTGCAGTTACCGTGCCGTCTTTGCGAAATGCTGCCCGCAGCTGGGGGATTTTTTCCAGATTGGCTTTTGGTGGCTGTTCGTCAGTATCCACGACGGTTTCACCGCGACGGCTTTTAACGGTTACCGGTGCAATTTCCGCTTCGAAATCACCGTCTGCAATCGCCCGTTGTGCCCGCTTCAGGGAATCAATAGCAAACCCGTCCTGTGCTTCACGGCTGAATGTATATTTGTCTGCCGTCGCCTCAGCGAACACGCCCATCAGGCAACCCTTATCATAGGCATCTTCCAGCCCGTCAAGGAACATATGATCCTTCACTTCACCGTGTCCCATACGCATACCGCCACGCGCTTTCGGTAGCAGGTACGGCGCACTGCTCATATTCTCCATCCCACCAGCAACCACCACCTGATTGGTACCGGCTAACAAACTATCATGCGCCAACATTACGGCTTTCATGCCGGAACCACACATTTTATTCACTGTGGTACAGCCTGCTGCCTGTGGGATACCAGCACCAAGGCTGGCCTGACGTGCCGGAGCCTGCCCCAGGCCCGCTGGCAGTACACAACCCATCAGCACTTCATTCACCGCATCAGCACTGATTCCACCGCGTTCCAATGCAGCTTTAATCGCGACTGCACCCAACTCAGGTGCGGGAACATCAGCTAATACACCCTGAAAACCACCCATCGGGGTACGGGCGCTACCAACAATAACTACCGGATCGTTCTGACTCATGATTTTTACTATCCTTTATCTTCTAACTCACGCAGTGTTTCCAGTGCGCGCTGCTCAATCTGTTCAATATCTGCCAGTGACAGTTCCAGTTCACTGCGCTGTAATTCCAAAGCCTGCTTACGCTCATCCAGCTTTTCCAGTAAACGCTTAATCTGCCCGGCCTCACCGGGGCTGGAATCATACATATCAAATAATTCTTTGACTTCCGCCAGTGAGCAACCAATGCGCTTACCCCGGATAATCAGACGTAATCTTACCCGATCCCGCTCACTATAGATGCGTTTTTGTCCATTGCGCTGTGGTTCCAGCAATCCCGATTCCTCATACAACCGCAGGGCACGCGGCGTGACCTCGAATTCTTTCGCCAGATCGGAGATTGTATATTGAATGCTTTTTGCGACGGACATTGCCAGCCTTCTTGACGTTAACGTAAGCGTAAGTTACTTTAAGCCGCATTGAAATGCAATCCGTATACGATAATGACCAAGAACCGTCCTGCTTCAAACGCTACTCAAACACAAAAAGTCCGCTTCGTTACCGCTGCCAGCCTGTTTGATGGTCACGATGCCGCCATTAATATTATGCGCCGCATCCTGCAATCCTCCGGCGCTGAGGTGATTCATCTCGGACACAATCGCTCGGTGGCGGAAATTGTCGATGCTGCATTACAGGAAGATGCACACGCCATCGCCATCAGCAGCTATCAGGGCGGGCATGTTGAATACCTGAAGTACATGGTCGATATGCTAAAGGAACGCGGCGGCGAGCATATCCGTGTTTTTGCGGGCGGCGGCGGCGTGATTATCCCGGAAGAAATTCAGCTATTACAGGATTACGGCGTCACGCGCATTTACTCACCGCAGGACGGGCAGGAAATGGGTTTGCAGGGCCTAATCACCGACATGATTGAACGCTGCGACTTTGATCCGGGTTCGCTGGCTCCTGAGTCGGTTGAGCCACTATTGAAAGGCAACTGGCGCGCTTTGTCACAGACGCTTACCGCGCTGGAAAACAATACGCTGGATGAAGGTTTGCGTAAGGAAATTCTGGCTCAGGCGGCTGCACAGAACTCCCCTGCTCCGGTATTAGGCATCACCGGCACAGGCGGTTCCGGTAAGTCTTCGCTCACTGACGAAGTCATTCGCCGTTTTCGTTTGGGCCAGCAGGATACACTCAAAATCGCCATTATCGCGGTTGACCCAACACGGCGTAAAACCGGTGGTGCCCTACTCGGCGACCGCATCCGCATGAATGCCATCAACCACCCCAACCTGTTTATGCGCTCAATCGCGACACGCGACTCAGTTGGTGAAATTCCGGCAGTGGTGAGCGATATTGTTGCAGCGTGCAAACTGGCAGATTTTGATCTGATTATCGTGGAAACCCCCGGCATCGGTCAGGGTGATGCCGCGATTGTACCGCTGGTGGATAAATCCCTGTACGTCATGACGCCGGAATTTGGTGCGCAGAGCCAGCTGGAAAAAATCGATATGCTGGACTTTGCTGATGTGGTGGCGATCAATAAATTCGACCGCAAAGGCGCGGAAGACGCGTATCGCGATGTGTGCAAACAGGTACAGCGTAATCAGGAAGCCTGGGGCAGCGATATTGAAGATATGCCGGTGTTTGGCACCATTGCGGCGCGATTTAATGATGATGG
>JBMZDK010000409.1:0-2936 GCA_049614265.1 Thiolinea sp. | reverse complement strand
CCAGCTGGATCAACTGGCAGAGCAACACGCCGGAACCCTCACCGACCACCGCATTCCCGGCACGCCGTGGTTACGCAACAACCGTTTTCTACACAGCTTCCAACAGCAAGACCTCAATCAGGCGCAGCTCAACACCTTACTCCAGCGCATGAGTCAGTTAGCTATTGCCGGACTCAGTACAGAAAGCAAACAGATCCCCGCATCCCAACTGCAACACTGGCAGGCCACGCATCAGATTAAATCCACACCCGCACGCTTCATCCAGCGTTGTGCACAACAGTTACTCAGGAACCAACTCCGCCAGCCAGCAACAGCGGCAAGCTGGTTAAAGCAACTGACTCTTGCTGACAGTTACTCATCGCTGCAACGTGTATTCGGTTTATATCCACTGGCAGCCATTCCTTTTCGTTGGGGTGTCACCCGTGAACAGCAAACGCTGCAACAGCAATGGGGGAAAACACAGAACGATTCGTGGACAGCTTATGCTCCCGTTAATGCCATAAAAACCGGACAACCCGCCATCATCAGGCCACATCGGGATGCTCTCAACATTCCCATCCTCAGCAGGCAGGAAAAGCAGCGGTTATTCTCACAGCATGCCCCCACCTGGCTCATCAACGACCAGTCTCCGGTGAATACGCCGGGAACACCGGAACGCAAAGGCAATGAAATTACGGTTGATACCACCAAGCCGGTGACATACACCCACCTATCATTTGGCCGTTGGCAGCATCAAATCACCACGCAACTGAATTACCTGATTTGGTTTAGCGAACGCCCCGCCCTGCATTCCTTTGACTGGGTGGCGGGTAAACATGATGCCGTGATTTTCCGCGTCCACCTCGATCAGGCGCAGAACATTCTCGCGTATGACAGCATTCATTTATGCGGGTGCTGGTATCGTCTGTTCTTACCGCAGGGCACACAATTTACGGCCGATACCAGCTATCACAGCGAACCGGTTATTGCGGAGCACGTAACAGCCGCCCGGCAGATGCAGGTGTATATCAGCCGGGACACTCACCAGATTATTGATCTGCGACCAGTGACCAGCCATGCTGCAAATACCCGTCACTATCCACTGCGCGAATTTACTGAGCTGTTGCAGCTAACGGTTTTCGACCGGCAAGGCTATGTTCCGGGTTCAGAGCGCCCGGAGCGCTGGTTTTTCTGGCCGATGGGAGTGAGGAATCCGGGGGCTGTGCGGCGCTTTGGTGAACATGCCGTGAGCTTTATTGGCAAACGGCACTTTGATGATCCTTATTTATTGCATGACGTTGGTGTGCGCTGAGCCATCACATTACTGCGCCGATGAGCCAGGGGTTAAATTCATTATCCCCGAACCCTAACGCCTCACTTTTTGAAGGCTGGCCCGAAGCTACGGCCAGGATCAGCTGAAAAATACGCTCCCCCATTGCCTCGATAGAAACTCCGGCTGTTAGTACTTCCCCACAGTTAATATCCATATCATCTGTCATAGCTTCATACAGTGGTGTATTTGTCGCCAGCTTAATACTCGGCGACGGTTTATAGCCAAACACTGAACCACGCCCGGTGGTAAAACAAACCACTGTCGCCCCGGAAGCCACCTCACCGGTTACCGACACCGGATCGTAGCCGGGGCTGTCCATAAACAGAAAGCCTTTTTTGGTCGCAGGCTCCGCATATTGCAGCACATCCATTAAATCCGTTGTGCCGCCTTTGGCCACCGCCCCCAGTGACTTCTCCAGAATCGTGGTCAGCCCTCCGGCCTTATTGCCCGGCGATGGGTTGTTATCAATCGAACCGTGATTACGCTGCGTATAGTCTTCCCACCAGCGAATCCGCGCCATCAGCTTTTCCGCTACCTCTACATTGTCAGCACGCTGCGTCAACAGATGTTCCGCCCCATAGATTTCCGGGGTTTCCGCCAGAATGGCCGTTCCACCGTGTTTAACCAGCAGGTCTGCCGCCGCCCCCAGCGCGGGATTCGCGGTAATTCCGGAAAAGCCATCGGAGCCACCGCATTGCAAAGCCAGCGTCAGGTGTTCGGCTGAAACCTCCTCACGCACACAGGCATTCGCCGCCGGAAGCATAGCAGTCAGGCGCTCAATTCCCTGCTCCACCGCTTTACGGGTACCGCCCGCCCCCTGAATGGTCATGGTCTGCAGTGCAGCGCCTTCTTCCATACCATAGGTTTGTTTCAGGTGCTCAATCTGCGCGGTTTCGCAACCCAGGCCAATAATCAGCACTCCGGCAAGATTCGGGTGACTGGCATAGCCATACAGCGTGCGTTGTAAAATTTTATAGCCATCGCCTTCCATTGCCATGCCGCAGCCGGTGGAATGCGTAAATGCTGCCACCCCATCAATATTCGGATAATCCGCCAGCACCTCACCTTCAAAGTGCTTAGCGATCATCTTCGCCACCGTTGCAGAACAATTCACTGTCGTCATCACTGCGAGGTAATTACGGGTACCGACCTGGCCATTAGCACGCCGATAACCCATAAAGGTTGCCCGCTGTTCCGGTGGGATAAACTGTGTGGGACTGGATTTTGATCCTGGTGCGGTATCGCGCTCAAAGTCGCTGCTAAAACGGCAGTTATGCGTATGCACATGGTCACCAACAGCAATATCCTGTGCTGCAAAGCCAATAATCTGGTTATATTTGATAATCGGCTCACCCTGCGAAATCGTCGCACAGGCAAACTTGTGCCCCACCGGAATCGCAGTCACCGGCTCCGTTACACTGGCCGACAGCTCCGGCACAATGGCACTGGTGGCGACTCTGACGTTGTCATTCTCATGGAGCTGAATAAATGTCTGGTTTGTGTTCATGCTGTTTCCCAATAATCCGGAGCCAGGGTTGAAAATTACGCTGAGCACAGATTAACACAGATCCGGCCCCCTAAAAGGCAGGCATGCCCGTTCTGACTAATCGCAGAACCACAGCAA
>JBMZDK010000408.1:0-2937 GCA_049614265.1 Thiolinea sp. | reverse complement strand
ATACAATGCGTCCGTTAATGGCGGTGTCGCATATGACAGCAGTTCTCATGCTTTGGGGAAAGTCGGGGTTTCCTGGGAATTCTAAGCGAATTTGATGCAGTCTAGCCGCCGTAGGTGTGTCTGGGGTTTTGCTTGTGTTTAAGTAAGCCGGTTAGTACTATGCGACAAATCTATATTCGGGAGGATTTTATGTTTCACGGCAGTATGGTAGCGCTTATAACACCGATGCATGCGGATGGCTCAATTGATGAGCAGGCTCTGGAAGCACTGGTGGGTTTTCATATCGATAACAGTACTGATGCTATTGTGGCAATGGGTACTACAGGTGAGTCCGCTACTTTGTCTCACAGCGAGCACCGCCATGTAGTGAAACGGGTCGTTGAGGTTGTAGATGGTAAGATCCCGGTCATTGCGGGGACAGGCTCTAATAGCACGGCGGAAGCGATTGAACTGACGCAGGCGGCGCTGGAAGATGGTGCTGATGCAGCACTTCTTGTTGCACCCTACTATAATAAACCCACTCAGGAAGGTTTATACCAGCATTATAAGTTGTTGGCAGAGCAGGTGGCGATCCCGCAGATACTTTATAATGTACCCGGTCGAACCGCTTCGGATATTCTGCCGGAAACGGTTGAGCGTCTGGCGTCCATCGGAAATATTGTTGGTATAAAAGATGCAACCGGTAGCGTTGAGCGTGCCAGTGAGATTATCTCCCGTTGTGGCAATACCATGGAAGTATACAGTGGTGAGGATCCGGCAACGCTGGAAATTATGTTGGCTGGCGGTAAGGGAACTATCTCTGTAACGGCAAATGTTGCGCCCCGTCTGATGCATGAGATGTGTGCAGCAGCTCTCGCTGGTAATCGCGAAGAGGCTACACGACTGAATGATCAGCTAATTCCGTTACACCGGGCCTTATTCCTTGAGCCGAACCCGACACCGGCCAAGTGGGCTTTGCATAAAATGGGTTATGGTAGCGAAGGCATACGTCTGCCATTGTTACCTCTGTCTGAATCTATCCGGCCTGAGGTGATGGAGGCAATGAAAATTGCCGGTGTGATGTAATATTACAATTAATTGACGGAATACAATCATGATGCCTGAAGCTAAATATATGCGTTTATCTGTTACCCTGAGTAGTGTTTTAATTTTGTCAGGCTGTTCGGCTCTGAATTTCCTTAATACTGATGCTGTAGATGACCATGTGGATTATCAAAAAACAGCGAAGTCCGTTCGTGCGCTGGCTATTCCACCGGGATTAAGTCAACCGGGTTTTGATGGAACCTATGCTTCTGTGCCGGTTAGTGCTTCCGGTACGGTATCCCTGGCAAATCAGAATCAGGTGCAAACATCAAATGCAGCACAGGTTCAGGCTAAAAGTCGTCAGCAACCTGCCCGGGCAGCAAGTGTTGCCGATGTGGGTTCTGCGCCGGCTGTTGCCAGCGATCCTAATTCTTCGCTGGGTGCTGCGCTGCTGGCACAAAGTGAAGCCGCTGAGCAGGTGCAAACTCAAACTGCACAAACCCAGGTGTCTAAGCCTGCCCCTGAGAAACGGGCTACAAAGCCCCGTCAGTCATCATTGCCTCAGGTTGCAATGATGCGTCTCAAAGGCGGTGAACCGGCGATGGCGATTAATGCGAATTCAAATGCATCCTGGAAGTTGCTGGGGCCGATTCTGCCAAGGGTTGGCCTTAAAGTGACGAAGCAGCAACCTGAGCAAGGTATTCTGACAACGGTTTATCAGGGCAATTCGGCAGCTAACTTGACTAATGGTCAAACGTATCTCGTGTTGTTGGCAGAGAATGCCTCGCGACAAAGCTTCGTTGGTGTGGCTGATGCGAATGGTAAACCTGCCAGTGAAGCGGTTGCACAGGATATCTTAGGTTTGCTTAAAGCGGAGTTTGAAAAATAGGGGCATGTTGCGATTCGCATCGTTGGGGAGTGGCAGTAAGGGCAATGCCACATTAATTGAGTGTGGAAAAACCCGTATTCTGGTGGATTGCGGGTTTTCTGTTGCAGAGACAGAGCGTCGTCTGCATCGTCTGGACTGCCCACCGGAAGGTCTGGATGCTATTTTGGTTACGCATGAGCATGGTGATCATGCTAATGGGGTTGGGCGTCTATCCCGCCGTCACAAGATTCCTGTCTGGCTGACTGTTGGTACTTCTCACATGATGCGGGATACAAAGTTTTTTCGGCAGCATTATATTAATGTCAACAAGCCGTTTGGTATTGCTGATTTGCAAATCACACCTTATCCCGTTCCTCATGATGCCCGTGAGCCCTGCCAGTTTATTTTTTCTGATGGTGATCTGCGGCTTGGGTTGCTTACGGATTCCGGTAGTTATACGCCTCATATGCTGAGTTTGTTGCAGGGCCTTAATGGTCTTTTGCTGGAATGTAATTATGATGCGCAAATGCTCGCTGTCGGGCCTTATCCGCCGAAGTTGAAATCCAGAGTAGGGGGGAAGTATGGCCATATGGACAATCAACACTCTGCTGATTTACTAAGATCGATTGATCACAGTAAATTGCAGCATTTGGTTGGTATGCATCTCAGTGAAAAAAACAATGCTCCGCATCATGCTGAACAGGCTTTGTCAGATGGTCTGGGATGTGAACAGCATTGGGTCACATTAGCAACGCAGGAACAGGGGTTTTCCTGGCGGGAAGTGCGCTGAATCTCTGTTGAATGCAGTTTTTTTGAAAAAATTAAGTGTGCTAACTATCTGACTTTAAAGGGCATCGTTTGCTACCAGAATCAAAGGTAGAAAATAAATGATAAAAGTGGATTGACGATGGCGAAACGGTCTGTATAATTCGCCTTTCTTCTGGTGACGCAGAGATCTGAAAAGCCTTTATTAAACAAGGGTTTGTCGGGTTAAAGTGGATCAGAAGTCGCGAAGAAAAGTCTCTGAATAAGCTTGACAGGTTATG
>JBMZDK010000407.1:0-2973 GCA_049614265.1 Thiolinea sp. | reverse complement strand
CGCAGGAACCACCGCTGCGCGTACACCACCTTCCAGAAAACCAATCTGAGTCGAGAGATGCTGCACCTTTACATCACCGGGAATCGGGATGGCCGCCTTATTCAACAAGGTTTCCAGCTCCCCAAAGGCGGAGATTTTCAACAGCCCCCAGTCAATTTTACGGATATTACCGGCGGTGAGTTCGGCCCAGCTGATGGTCTCCGTGTTGTATAGGGGATGTTGTGGCGGGCAGGCCAGCACCAAAGGATCAGTACACAAAGGCCGGAAATTCAGTGGATTATTCGGTAAAGGCCGGGTAGTAATCCCAAAATCCACCTCATGCTCCTCCACCATGCGAATCACTTCAGTACCATTGGCATCATGCACCATGAATTCGGCCTTGGGATACTGCTCAGAATATTGCCGGATCAACGTTGGCACAATACCCCAGGCCGCACTCCACACCGAGGCAAAATCGATTTTTACCTGATGATCATGCGCCAATGCTTCGGCAAAATTATGGAAATCATCAAACTGACGCAGGATGATTTTACTGCGCTCCAGCAAAGCCTCACCGGTCGGTGTCAGCCCGATAATATGCGTGGTACGATCAATCAGCCGCTCGCCAACAATGTCTTCCAGTTTTTTGATACGGCGCGATAAGGCTGGGCGGGTGATAAATAACTCATTGGCAGCGGCAATAAAGCTACCGGTTTTGGCCACGGCGAGAAAGGCGCGTAGATCGTCGATGGTAATGCGCATGTTTGTCTCCTGCATGCGGGGCTATTGCAGTTTGCTATAAAGCCTACTGATTTTCAGCTAACCAATCATCGACTGTCTTTTTCTCACTGCTGAAGTTAATACCAAGCAACACCTTTTGGCGGGGGTCTGCCTGATAAGCACCCGCATAGTCTTTGTTCTTAATTTGCTCAAGGGCTGATTTAGCGCTTTGGTTAAGTTTGAATTCCATTACATAAATATGCGTCGGTGTTTTCACAACGCAATCAATACGCCCCGTACTGTCGCTGACTTCAGCTTCAGTGTATTGCCCGAGATAAAAAAAGACTAAATACAGCAGGCTATGATAATAGGCTTCCGCCTCTTTGATAAAAATATGCGAAGGAATTTTCTTGAAGATGGTTTTAATAATCGTAATGACCTGCTCCAGGTCATTGGCCTGAAAAGCCCGGTGCAATCCTACGACCATCGGTGTACTCATCGCAGGTTCGGTGTGGCTCATCTCAGCAATCAGATACATCAGCATGGAACTTCTGACTTCATGATTAGGATAATCCAGCTGAAAAAAGTCGAATTCCTCTTTGCTTTTCAGGGTCAGGTAGCCAGTCTGGAATAGAATCGGCAAGATCTGTAGTGACTCAATATCATAACTTGAAAAAATCTGACTGTTGGCTTCCAGCTTGTCTAACTTGAAAAAGTGCTGCTCACGCATCAAACGAACCAGAAACGTGGGTGTGCCCGTTTCAAACCAATAGTTTTCAAACGACTGCGCCTGGAAAAAACATAGGACAGAAAAAGGATTGTAAACGAAGGTTTCAGCATCCCATGAATAGCCATTATACCAATGCTGCAACTGTTCCAGTAATGCCGTTCTATCTAAATGAAGCCGCTGTTCTATTGCTGGCATATAGGGTGAGAAATAGTCCTCCAGCTCACTCTGGGTATAGCCGGTCAGCGCAGAAAACCGATAATCTCTGCTAATGTCATACAGGTTATTCAGGTCGGAGAACACCGAGACTTTACTGAATTTTGACACGCCGGTAATCAGCATAAATTCAAGATAAGGGTCGCTGTCTTTGATAACAGAATAGAAATTTTTCAGTGTTTGCTGGTTGGCTTTAGCCTGCTCAATATCATCCAGGTAGTCAATCAGCGGCTTGTCATATTCATCGATCAACAGAACAACTTTACTTTCTGTCCCCGCCTTGCGTATTAACTCACGGAATTGCCGGTCGATACCGCATTCAGTGAGGGTAATACCCAAATCACGACTCAGTGTTTGCAACTCTGCACTAATCGCAGCATCCAATCCCAGTGTTTTATAGCCGATGCTGCTGAAAGAGAAATGGATGACCGGATGTACCTGACTCCAATCGTGCTGATCTTCAATCCACAGCTCGCTAAACAGCTCTTTTTTGCCTGAAAAAATAGCCTTAAGTGTTGAAAGCGTCAGGGATTTTCCAAAACGGCGCGGACGGGATAGAAAGTAGTACCCGCCACCATCATTGATCAGACGCTGTAAATCCTGCGTTTTATCAATATAAAGCTGGTTTTCCGTGCGGATTTTTTCAAATGTCTGGATGCCAATTGGAAGTTTTTGCATTGATGTAGCGACCTACTTCGTTCTGCGATCAGGATTTAACGACTAAGTCTGGAGACTCACTCAAGAGATGCGTCTCTTTTTACTCAGGGATACTGCATGCTAGCATAGCATAGGCTGTTTAATTGCTTATAAAACGCCTGCATCTGTACACCACCCTCCCAGAGCCTTTTTTACTATCGTCTGGCGTCCTGAACGCAACAGTCCCACATGCTATTAACCCAATAATACCGGAACGCGCCGATAACGTGTTTGAAATGGCATGCTGACTTTTTCGAGTTGCTCAAGCGGTATTGCGAGGCGCAAATTCGGATTGCGCTCCAGTAGATTACTCAGTGCAATCTTTACCTCCAACCGCGCCAGCGAAGACCCCAAACAATAATGCACGCCCATACCAAAGCCCATGTGCCGGTTTGGCGAGCGGGTAATGTCAAAGATTTCAGGGCTTTCGAACACAACGGGATCGTGATTCGCCGCACTCAGCACAGGTAGCACCATCGCACCTCTGGGAATCGTCACCCCTTTCAGGGTGACATCTTCTAAAGCGTAATTGGGTTTTGTGCCGCCAATGGGGCCATTGAAACGCTGAACTTCCTCAATCGCACTATCCATCAAATCAGGGTTTTCACGCAGCAGTTGTAATTGATCGGGGTGTT
>JBMZDK010000406.1:0-2974 GCA_049614265.1 Thiolinea sp. | reverse complement strand
ATGTCAGCATCCAGCCGGAGAAGGGCAAGCTGATTTTATTCCCGCCATTCTGGACACATGAACACCGTGCCGCTGAGCTGAAAGCCGGGGTGAAGTATATTGCGACGACCTGGATTTTGTTTGCCTAATCAGGTTGGTTGCCCGGTAATCTGTTTCAGGTGTGCACAATTCGTCGGAGCAGGGAAGCGGATGAGCTGAAGTTTCTGGAAGCTTTTTAAGCATACTGATGCCTGCTGCATCCGATCTGCCGGTTCATCACGTACCTGCCGGGGTGATTGATCACCGAACAGGAATGATAATGAAACCTATCCCACACTATCTGGCAGCCTTCACACTCACCTTCTCTGTCTCCGCCGCTACTGCTGTTCAGGCCGGTGAGTACACCAGTAAGGTACGCACCACGGATGTGCTTGAACTGTTTACTTCTGAGGGTTGCAGCAGCTGCCCGCCTGCTGATCGCTGGTTTACGACTCTGAAAGATAAGTCTGATGTATTTGATGATTTTATCCCGCTGGCTTTCCATGTTGATTACTGGAATTACCTTGGCTGGAATGATCGTTTTGCCAGCAGCGACTACAGTGACCGGCAGCGTCGGCATGTTGCTGCGGGGAATGTGCGGCAAAGCTATACACCGGGTGTTGTACTTAACGGTGAGGAATGGCGCGGGCATTTACGTGGTGTCCGACAATGGGATGCGGCCGGGAAACGTGCCGGTATTCTGAAGGCAGTGCTGGGCGATGATAATAAGCTGGCGGTAAACTTTTCTCCGGCGTCAGCAGATTATTTCAGCCAGCAGGAGTTAACCCTGAATGTGGCTTATCTGGGGATGGGACTGGAAACTGCTGTCAAACGCGGTGAGAATGCCGGTCGTACATTACGCCATGATTTTGTTGTGTTACACCATCATCAGGAGCGCGTGGACGCACAGGCACAAAAGTGGCGTTTACAGCTGGGCACTGCGCCGGATGAAGGACAACAGCAGACCGCAATTGCTGTCTGGCTATCAGAGCCGGATACGCAGAAAATTATCCAGGCCACCGGCGGGTATTTATAACGCCAGGCGTACAAAGACAATTTCCTGCTAACCCGCTATGCTTGAATCTGTTTTTTCAGGTTTAACAGGCTGAGAGTTATGACTTTAATTGCTGAAACGCCTAAACCCCCTTACTATGCGGTGATCTTTACATCGCTGCGCACCGATGGTGATAACGGCTATGCTGAAATGGCAGTAAAAATGCTGGAGCTGGCGGCGCAGCAACCCGGTTTTCTGGGTGTGGAATCTGCGCGTGAGGAGGTTGGTATTACCGTGTCCTATTGGTCAGATCTGGAGTCAATCCGGCAATGGAAAATGCACCCGGAGCACCAGAATGCCCAAAAGCTGGGCTTAGACCAATGGTATGCGGACTGTATGACGCGGATTACCAAAGTCGAGCGTGATTACGGTAAGTTTTGACAGTTAGGCAGGAGAAAAATGAATTATGACCTATGTGGTGACTGAGAATTGCATCAAGTGTAAGCACACGGACTGTGTCACGGTCTGTCCGGTGGATTGCTTTTATGAAGGGGAAAACTTTCTGGTGATTCACCCCGACGAGTGCATTGACTGCGGAATTTGTGAGCCGGAATGTCCGGTGGATGCGATTAAGCCGGATGATGAGCCGGATTTGGATCGCTGGCTGGAACTGAATGCTGAACTGGCGGAAATCTGGCCGGTGATTACGGAACAGAAAGACCCGCTGCCGGATGCTGACGAGTGGAATGGGAAAGAGGGCAAGATTGAGCTTCTGTCACGTGAACCGGGTGAAGGGTCTTAAGTTATGAGTGATCAGGGGACACAGGAAAAGCTTGATGCGATGCTGAATGGCTTGTATTGGTGGGGTGTACCGACGTTGTTTCGCTGCCCTCATGATCCGGAGCCGGAAAATTGTGACATTGCGCTGGTCGGTGTGCCACACAGCACCGGTAACGGTACAACTGAGCGCGATCAACACATGGGGCCGCGTGCAGTGCGTGATATTTCTGCGCTCGGACGGCGGGCACATAAGGCATTTGGCGTTGATCCGTGGAAGCAATGCCGGATAAATGACTTGGGTGATGTTGCGCTACCGGAAGCTAATAATAATGAGATGTGTATTGAGCGCATCACCGACTTTTATAAGCGGATTGATGCGGCGGGTGCGCGTCCGGTTTCTATTGGCGGGGATCATTCGGTCACCGGCGGGATACTGCAGGCAATTGCAGGCAAGGATGCACAGCTGACCGGTGGTGAGAAAGTCAGTCTGTTGCACTTTGATGCACATACCGATGCTTTCCATCATATCGAGCATTTCCTGGGTGCAAAAAAATCGGCAGCACACTGGGCCAGTTATCTGGTGCGGGACGGTCATGTCAATCCACATACCAGCGTTCAGGTCGGGATTCGGGGTAATCCGCGTACATTGGACTGGCTGGAGCCGAGTTATGACCTGGGTTATGAAGTCGTGGATATGGATCGTTACGCTGAAATCGGTACCGATGCCACGATTGAAATTATCCGTGAACGGCTGGGTGACACACCGGTTTATATTACCTTTGACCTTGATTGTCTTGATCCAACGGTTGCGCCCGGTGTGGCGAATATTGAAGCCGGTGTGGAGGGGTTGAAGATTAATGAAACCATGAAGATGCTGCGTTCGGTGAAAGGGCTGAATATTATTGGTGGCGACGTAGTGTGCCTGATGCCGACAAAGGATTCACCAAACAAACAGACCTCGCTGGTAGCGAATGCATTGATGTTTGAGATGATCTCACTGATTGCCGACCGGATTTCCAGCTAACCCGAATCGTTCGTTCTGAACGGTTATATGTTCTGCGCGCTGACCTGGCCAAGAGTCGGGTCGACCAGCGTCGCCAGCCAAATTGCCCATGAGAGTAAGTTTTGCCCCAGCCATGCGCCGTGGGTATGGAGCAGCCAGTACAGGCTGTAAAGTAACAG
>JBMZDK010000405.1:0-3024 GCA_049614265.1 Thiolinea sp. | reverse complement strand
TTACATTAATCCCAGTCTGGACACGACAATTTCAGCGACAGGACAATGCATTAAGTTCCTGTGTGATAATCCGGAACAGTGGCAGTTGCTGCGTAGTGACCCCGGTTTAATTCCGAATGCGATTGAGGAGTCTGTGCGGCTGGCGACGCCAATCCGTGCATTTACGCGCTATGTTGCTGAAGAAACAGAAGTTGCTGGCTTTACCCTGCCGCAGGGGTCGAGGGTGATCGTGATGTATGCCTCGGCCAACCGGGATGAGCGCCATTTCCCTGAACCTGAGCGCTTTGATATCAGGCGTGATGTGCATGACCATGTTGGTTTTGGGCACGGTATTCACATGTGTATGGGCATGCACCTGGCCCGCCTGGAGATGCGTTGCCTGTTAGAAGCACTATGCGCGCGTGTTGAAACCATTGAGCAGGTTGGCGAGCCGACGGTAGCGATGAACAACTCGATTCGGGCCTATAGCTCCTTACCAGTGAGAGTAGCGCCCGCAGCACATACAACCACGCAGCCCCAAACAACAAAGACGGGTAGTGGCTGGTTGAATGCGGTTGTTTCATCTCGCAAGCAGTTAACCTCGGATATTGTTGAGCTGGCTTTCAGGCCACGCAATGCAGCTGATTTCAGTACTGCAGAGCCGGGCGCTCATATTGATATCAAACTGCCTTCCGGTCTGGTGCGCCAGTATTCGTTGCATACCGTAGCAGACAACGCTACTTATTCTGTTGCAGTGTTAAATGACCCGGATAGCCGGGGTGGTTCACGGGAAGTGCATACGGCCTTGCAGGCGGAGACTGAAGTACAGATTTCAGCACCGCGCAATCATTTTCCCCTGTCGTCAGGCACGGGTTGTCGTTATTTGTTAGCGGGCGGTATCGGTATTACCCCATTGAAGGCGATGGCAGAAACCCTGAAGGCGCGCCAGAGTGAATATCAACTGATTTACTTTGGCCGTAATGCTGAGCAAATGGCTTATGTTGATGAACTGGCACAGCTTCACACTGACAGGTTAACGGTTGTTACTGACCGCAAGGCATTTGATTTGCAGGCTGTATTGGCAAATGCTAAGCCGGATGATCAGTTGTATACCTGTGGGCCAAATGGTTTTATGGATTTTGTCTTTGAATCAGCAAGACAGTCAGGCTGGTCAGCAGCACAGCTCCACAAAGAACACTTTGGGGCGGAAATCTCCACCGAAGGTGATGTGTTCACTGTAGAAACGCAGCGTTCCGGGATTAGTTTTAACGTCGCACCCGGTGAAACCATTGCCGCTAAACTGCTGGAACAGGGTATCGATGTGCCAATGTCTTGTCAGAGTGGTGTGTGTGGCACCTGCCTGACGCGGGTGATAAAGGGCACGCCAGATCACCGTGATTTAGTGCTGAATGATCTGGAAAAAGCATCAAATCAACAAATTGCGGTTTGCTGTTCGAGATCAAAGAGTAAAACACTGGTACTGGATTTGTAGATTAGCGCGGGAACATTGTTGAGGGTAAAGGAGGGATAGGTAATGGTACAAAGAAGGTATTTGGCTGTCGGTGGCGCAACGGGTATCGGCAGAGATGTTTGCGAAAGACTCATGTCCGCCGGACACACTGTTATTCTGATGGATCGGGTCGAACCGGAATTTCCTGTCTCGCAGTATATTGCGCTTGATCTGACGCAGCAGGCTACTGTAGATACTGCTCTGCTTCAGTTGGAAGGCAATATTGATGGCCTACTGAACATTGCTGGACTACCTCCGCGAGAAGGTCTGACCCGGAGTGTTATTGCTGTGAATTGGGTGGGTCTGGAGTATGTGACTGAAAAAGTCATACCGCAAATTAACGACGGTGGTGTGATCGTTAATCTGGCGTCGAAAGCCGGACAGTTCTGGCAGCAGAATCTGGAGCAGGTTCAGTCACTATTGGCATTACACCATTGGGACGGGATTGATGGCTGGTGTGCGGAGCAGGGCATAGAGCATGTGCGTGCTTATAATCTGTCGAAGGAAGCGCTGATTGTATGGTCGAAACTGTTAGCCGCACGATTGATTGGGCGTCGCATCCGCGTGGTATCGGTCAGCCCGGCCGCAGTAGCGACAAGTATTCTGGACGATTTCATCAAAGCTTTTGGCGATAAAGTTGCTGCTAACCTGGAGCGGGTAGGGCGTCCGGGTAATATTGAGGAGATTGCCAGCGTGATATTGTCGGTTACTGATCCGGCGAGTAGTTGGTTAAACGGCATCGACATCCAGGTTGATGGAGGAATGGGGGCTGTGGTGTTTGCTGAACAGTTTGGTGGTTAGTTTGGTCACCAGGTGGTGGGGCAAACCTGTGTTTTGGTATGGATACCCCTATTTTTGCTGCGTTATGGGAAGGCACTTCTTTTTATCCGGGGCAGGCCATGTTTCCGGTATTCGCGATGATGACCTGCAGTACGTGGAAGATTTGGGCTTAATCACCACTTAGCTGAAGATTGAAATCAGCAATCGTATTTATCAGGAAGTCATTCCACGTGAAATCACCGCGCAGTGGCAGGTGACCATTACAATCAGCAAACCTCATGGTATGTGTTACCCGATGGTCGTTTGGATATGCCTGCGCTATTACTTGCTTTCCAACAGTTTTTTACGAGCACTCCGAGATTTAGCTGTCTGGGCTACCTCTTCAAAGAAGCGAGGCCACAGTTGGTATTACAGGCGTTTTTGCAGCGTATCGTGAATGGTGGCGGGCGGATTAATCGCAAATATGCGCTGGGGCGTAAGTACACGGATTTGTATCTGGAATGGCCGCTGGATCAGGAGAGAGGGTTTTATGGTGAGGTGCAGCGGGTGGTG
This sequence comes from Thiolinea sp., assembly GCA_049614265.1. Lineage (GTDB taxonomy): Bacteria > Pseudomonadota > Gammaproteobacteria > Thiotrichales > Thiotrichaceae > Thiolinea. The sequence continues at coordinate 203 of JBMZDK010000405.1, read as the reverse complement.
CTGGAACTGAAGATTTTGTACGCGAATCTGGATAAGACGATTGCTGATGGGGTGTCACAGGTGGCGGCTTATGCTGAGCAGTGTGGGGCTGAGGAGGCGCATCTGATTGTTTTTAACCGTGATGCTGAGGTCGGTTGGGATGAGAAGATTTGGTATCGGGGGGAGCAGGCTGTGGGGGAGTTTAGGGTTGGTGTTTGGGGGTG
>JBMZDK010000404.1:0-3042 GCA_049614265.1 Thiolinea sp. | reverse complement strand
TATGAACCCGCCAGTGGTTCAACGATTATGGCTTATGCGGGTATTTGTGCACCAGAGAATTTGCAGCAAAACAGTGATGCTTATTTTCACAGTGACAGCATAGAGCAAATCCGGAACCATCTGGATAATGGTTCAGGTAATACCTGTGGTGTTGCTGGTGGAAACACTAATACACCACCTGATGCTACAGCAGGCGCTGATAAAGTCATTCCCAAACAAACTCCGTTTTCTTTGACAGGCTCTGGCAGCGACACAGATGGTGATACCTTGACGTATACCTGGGAGCAGCTTGATCTTGGCCCGGCAACCAGTAGTCGCGGAGGCCTTGTAGACAATGGCAGTAGCCCGATATTTCGCTCATTTATGCCAGGTACGTCACCAACCCGTATTTTCCCACAGCTCAGTAGTATCCTGAATAACACGACAACCTATGGCGAAGTTATGCCTACGCAAAGCCGCGAGCTGAATTTCCGACTAACAGTCAGAGATGGCAAAGGTGGTGTGGCTTCCGATGACCTCAGGTTACAGGTAGTTTCTGCAGCAGGCCCATTCAAAGTCACACTTCCGGAAAGTACCAGCTGGACAGATGGTAGCCAGACTATTACCTGGGATGTAGCTAATACAACAGCTGCCCCATTAAGTTGCTCAATGGTAAAAATAGATCTTTCTACCAATAATGGTGCGTCATTCCCCACGACTTTGATTGCCTCGACAGAAAATGATGGTAGTGCCACAGTAACAGTTCCCGCAGTATCGACAACAAATGGCCGCGTGCGTATCAGTTGTACCAGCCAACCATTTTTTGCGATTAACACCGGGAAAATCACGATCACCAGCGACGGCACAGGTAATGGCACTAATGAGGCACCGGTTGCATTAAATGACAGCTTTACATTTTCACAGTCCGGTAACACCCGAAGACTGGATGTGCTGAAAAATGACAGCGATGAAGATGGAGATGCATTAACAATCAGCAAAATTACCGGGGCTGGTAACCATATAATTAATATTGCCAGTGACAATAAAAGCATTAACTTTAAACATGCTGCAGGATTTAGTGGCACTGTTACTTTTTCCTATACGATTACTGACGGTACAGCCGAAGCCAGCGCTAATGTGAGTATTAACATCACTGCCCCTGAACCGGAAAATGAAATTCCGGTGGCGAACCCTGATCAGTATGATGTCAAAGCCAACAGTGAAGAAATCACCCTCAATTTACTGGATAATGATACTGATGCCGATGGTGATGAGTTAACGATTATTCGCATTAATAGTGTGAGTGACGGCGGTTCAGTCACTATTGCTGAAGATGGGAAGTCTGTGAGTTATCAGCCTGCAGATGGCTTCACCGGAACGGAGATCATCAATTATGCTATCCGTGATACATACGGTGACACCGGCTCCGCTAATGTCAAAATAACCGTTAGCGAATCTGACGAAAATAATGATGGTGGCGGTGGAAGCAGCGGCCCATACTTATTATTGAGCCTGTTGTTTTTCGCAACGGCCCGCAGGGCATACCGCTCCCTTTTCGCCTGTGGCCAAACGGAGTAATCTGCTAATGAATATCACCCTCTTTCATACAAGATCTATTCTGCCCATACTCCTGATTGTCGGTTTAACAGCTTGTCGGCCATCGACAGAGCCGGTAAGCAATGCAAGTAGCACTAACACCACGACTACCGATATGAAACCTGAAGAAACGGCTGCTATCGCAGGCTTGCAGTGGCTAAATGACGCAAACCCGGCGGAAAATGCTGCCAATGAACTAACTCAGGCGAATGCACAATCACGTCAGCCAAACCTGATGGCCTTTGCCGGACGCGGAATCAGTTATCCCGGGCTAACGAAGGAACAGCTGGCTCTAATTAGCGATAAAGTCGGCCACAAAATTGTCGAAGGCAGCGGTGATGTCATTTATGGTGCGGCACATCGTGAAATGCGCAAAAAACTACGCAGTTACGCCATTGCTTACAACCAGGCAATTTTTACTGCGGTGAAATAACGTTTTACCAGTCGCCCGGCTTTAATGCCGGGCTGATTATTCAGCAACAACTCTTCCTGTTTGCCAGCCAGTAATACAGCACTATCAACTCCCCTGCCCGGGATTGAACTGACCTGTTATGATTAGTGTTTTCTCCAGCTAATCAGCTCATTAAATATGGAAAGAAAACCATTACCACCGCTGAATAGCCTGGTGGCTTTTACCGCTGCTGCCCGCCACGGTAGCTTTACACTCGCGGCATCGGAACTTAATGTCACTCAAGGGGCAATCAGCCGTCAAATACGTCAATTAGAAGCTTACCTTGGAAAAACATTGTTCATCCGCGCTAACCGCAGCATTACTCTGACAGCAACCGGGAAACAATATTTCCAGACGGTCGACCATGCGCTCACTGACATTGCTCAGACAACAGCTGAAATAAAACGCTGGCAAGGTGAAAACAAAATTACCGTTGCCACCACACAGGCAATGGCAGCACTGTGGCTATTACCAAGAGTGTCAGAATTCCAGCAGCGCTATGAAGACACTGACCTGAGAATTATTGCAATGGATCAGGTGCAGAACTGGCAACAACTGGACTGCGATATTGCCCTGTATTATTGCCGCCAACCACCACAGAACATGATAGCCACACCCCTGTTCCCTGAACGGGTGTTTCCTGTATGCAGCCCGGGTTTCCTCAATCAATTGAAAAACCCTGACATGCAAACATTTCTTGCATCGCGGCGATTATGCCTTGATGAGTCGCAACAGGAATGGGTGGGTTGGAAAGAGTGGTTTACCTTAATGGACATTCCACCAATAAAAGCCCTGCATGAAACCCGGATTAACAACTACCCCTTGTTGATTCAGGCAGCGGTGAATGGACAGGGTATTGCTTTAGCCTGGGATTCATTGGTGAACGATTACCTCGATGGTGGCTCACTGGTCAAGCCATTGAATTTAGAGCTACGGACAGAAGCCAGCTTTTGCATGCTGGAACCACAGCACAATGAAGGAAAGACTCAGATTGTTGAGCAGTTTCGGGATTGGTT
>JBMZDK010000403.1:0-3053 GCA_049614265.1 Thiolinea sp. | reverse complement strand
ATTAGAAGAATGAGACATTGAAAGAGACACAGAAAACAAGCGTCTCACAAAGTGAACCCTATAAGACTACCTAAGAATCAGAAGGATAGCGGTATTTTTGCTATTTCTTTGCACTGGACTAACCATGTAATTTCAACGTTGCTTTTCTTGGATTAGTCCGATTCGTGCCTTTGGGCAAAAATACCCATTTTGTGCTTTGCCCTGTACTGCTGTGGAGAAAAAGTAGTAGAGATTATCCTCGTCCCTTGGTGTTGCATGATGAAATAGACGTAAAGCCATACCACCACGCTTGTCGCGGTTTTCACGCGCCCCGGTATTCGCGTCATGACCACCCGCCCACTGACGTACTGAGGCCGGTGCGATGTATTCAAAATCCTGCCAACGATCAATCTTACCTTTAAAACCCGCCGCATTGACAAAGGCAGGTGGCGGCGTAGAGTTCATTAGCCAACGGGTAAAGTGCGCACCACGCTCTGTACGCTCAGTTTCCATCTCAGCATCATCATGCTCACTGGGGTTGCCGCCAATCGTTGATTTATGTACGTAACCCAGATGCGCCAGATCCATCAGGTTATCCATTAACAGCATGTAATTAGCGGATATATCGTATTTGGCGAAGGTGAAGTTCCACTCATCGTTCATATCATGGTAGGGATAATCGACAATCTGACTGGTATCAGCCAGTTCCGGCTCCCCCACCCACACCCAAACGACGTGCTGCCGCTCAACCACCGGATAAGCCCTGACCCGTTGATTGCGGGTAATCTGTTCGCCGGGGTTATTGATACATTGGCCCGCACAGTCAAACACCATGCCGTGATAACCGCATTGCAGCCCATTCTCAACGGTCTCCCCCAGGGATAATTTGACCGCGCGATGACAGCAGCGATCTTCCAGTGCTGCTGCCTGGCCTTTGCCTGTACGAAACAGCACCACATCCTCGCCAAGCAGCGTGCGTGCCAGCGGCGCATCACCTAATTCATGCGACCAGGCACCAACATACCAGGCATTTTTAACCAGAGGTTCTTTCGCTACATTCATCTTTTCCATCTCAATTCACAGTATTAAGCATCATTCAATTCTCCCTATCGCCCGCAAAACATCAGGCAACGAACACCTGGCTCCGGTTTGTAAGTATTCCATCGCTTTCAGAGAAGCCTCATGCGCCGCTAAATCTGAACCAGCCACACAATCTTCAATCACCCGACAGAAATAATCATGCTGATGACCATCAACAAAGGTGTAATGCACACAGACATCAGTCAGGCCACCACATAACAACAAGGTATCAACTTTCAACCCCTTCAACAGAATTTCCAGGTCAGTCGCAAAGAAGGCGGAATAACGACGCTTTTTTACAATATAGTCGCTGTCCCGGTAACCCATAGCTTCTTTCGCTACCTCCGTCATTGGATTATTTTCCAGACAATGGATAGTTTCACTGCCATCCAGCTCACGGCCAAAATCAATCAGATCCGGACGATGAACTTCCTGAATGAAGATAACCGGAATACCGCATTCATGCGCCTTATCCACCACCTTCCTCGCTGTGCGCATACGCGCGGCGTAGTCCGGCATGTGGGGAATGCTCAACTTTTCCAACGCCGGTTTATCAATGACACTGGATTCCAGAATGTCGATTACAATGAGGGCCGGACGGCCTTCAATCAGCTGGCGGTTAACAGTGGGCTGTTCGGTCATGCAGGTTACTCAAAGACTGTATTCTGGTTTTTCGACGATACATTCTCATCAATGTACGGGCAACAGGTAATACCCGTGTAGATGCCAAACGCCCGGCAGATCAAGAAGAATTCAATCAGTTCATGGCGAATAGCCCGGACAGCGGCAACAAGTACCCGGCAATCTACGCAAACAAATACGAATCGCAACTCAATATCCGTCAAATATTATCTTTGACATCATCAGGATCAGTTTACTTTTGCTGTGGGGCTACAATACTGCCAACTATAAAAATCATGTGGAAGATACAGTCGCTATGTCTACAGACTCTCCGGCTCTACAAAACCATCCCAGCCAGACATATATTTAACAAAGGCTTCCCCTAACCCCTGATCGCGAAGATGGCCTGCTGAAACAGGATTAGACACCGGTATGAAGTCGGCGTTATTTTGCATTTGCAGCGGATAGTCATGGTGCAGTATGGCCGCGCGGCCAAGTAGCACGAAGTCGATATCAGACGCCATAATGCGTTCGATTTCTTCCGGTGTACGTAACTTCCCGGCGACGCCAAGCGCAACTTTACCGCGCCTGAGCTCAGTGAAATAGGACATCAAGCTGCGACCCTGGTATTTTGTCTCCTCCGGCTCTTTAAACACATCCCACAGCGACATATCCAGAAAATCGATTTTGCCATCATCAAGCACGCTTTGCGCAAATTCTATAATGTCAGCTAACGCCACTTCAAAGCGTTCAGGTGACAGGCGCAGGCCAAGGATAAAATCACTGCTGCAACGCTCCCGGATACCATCAATGATACGCTTGATAACACGACCGCGATTTTCTACGCTACCGCCAAATTGATCGTTACGTTGGTTGGTCGCACTACTCAAAAACTGCGCCAAGATATAACCGTGCGCACCATGCACCTCCACACCATCAAAGCCCGCTTTTTCGGCACGTACTGCAGCAGTAATAAAATCCTCAATCAGTTGTTCAACTTCTTCGGTGCTGAGTGCTCTGGCACCCCATTTTTCGTTATCTGACGGACATTGTGGCTGACAACCAATTAATTCCTCAGGGGAGCGCATTCCGGCATGGTGTAGTTGCACCATCGACAAGCTGTTTTCACTGTTAATGCCTTGCGCCAGGCGCGTCAATCCTGGCAGGTGATCATCAGAGAAAATACCTAACTGACCAGGGAAACCCTTGCCCTGCGACTGTACATGCGCCGCACAAGTCATGGTAAGACCAAAACCACCCTTAGCTCTCATCGTTAGCCAACGGTATTCATCATCTGACAAAATACCATCAGTATGTGATTGCTGATTCGTCAGCGGAGCCAGCATAAACCGGTTTTTCATCGTTCTGCCGTT
>JBMZDK010000402.1:0-3062 GCA_049614265.1 Thiolinea sp. | reverse complement strand
GGAACACCGGGCATCCGGGGAATATCTGTACCGTGCATGCCAGTAGTGCAGAGGATGCCTTGCACCGGATTAACCGGTTAGCACAGCAGGCTCAGCCGGGGTTTGATTTTAGGGAGGAGACTGAGCGGATGGTGGGAGTGGTGGTATTGCTGAGAAAGGCCAGCAACGAATAGCAAATATATTGAATTTAGTTTGATGTTTTGCCTGATTAGTCATTCAGACCAGCGTCTTATTACGTTCATCCTGTAAAATTTGCAACTGCTCCTGGTAGTCGGGAGCACGTACCCATAGCACGAGTTTATCTAATAAAGTGTTGAGCTGTTCCAGTTCATCATCTTGTAAAGGGGCAAATAGTATTTTTTCTGCAGCCGCAGAGAGTTGTTTGCCTTGTTCGCAAGTCGTTTTACCCGTATCAGTGGTAAATAAACCAAAGCGACGTGCATCTTCTTTGCTATTTACCCGGTAGACCAGCTCCCGTTCCAGTAATGTACGGATCAATCGTGATACCAAACTACGATCCAGACCGGTAATTCGCATAATTTCATTAAAAGCAATTCCGCCATGTTCATCAATCATGCGTAGCACCCGATATTCCCGGATGGTGCAGCCTGTATATTCCACAAACAGCGGATCATTAGCGCGAATGGCCTCATGCGCCAGGATTTCCAGCCGATGAGTGAGGGCACTACTGCGGAAAACACTGTCTTTATCAATTTGCATAGCGTTTATCAATTGCGAATAACATTAGCTTAGCACTGTAACAAATCTCAGAAAAAATCACTAGACAAGATATTCTTATTTTGAGACTATCTTTAAGGGAGATTAATGAGGATACGATCATGCGTCAATGGTTTGATGAAAGGCGGGATGAATTAGAAGCTTGGTTACACACCATCCATCGTCGCCCGGAAACCGGTTTCGAGGAAAACCATACTGCTCATTTTGTTACTGAAACCTTACGGGCAGCTGGTATCGAAGTGCATACCGGTATTGGTAAGACCGGTGTGGTAGGCGTACTGAAAGGTACCGCAGGTCAGGGCAGAATGATTGGCTTCCGTTCCGAACTGGATGCCTTACCCATGCAGGAATGTTCCGGCGTTCATTATCATTCCCAGGTTGACGGTAAGTTTCATGGTTGTGGTCATGACGGTCACACCGTTACCTTATTAGCTGCTGCCAATTATCTGGCGCAACACCGTGACTTTTATGGCACAGCTGTCTTCATTTTTCAGCCCGCTGAAGAATTGCTGAGCGGGGCGCAGGCCATGCTGAGCGATGGTTTTCTGCAACGTTTTCCCTGTGATGAAATCTATGCCCTACACAATTTGCCGACCTTGGGAGCCGGTCAGGTTGGTGTGCCTGCATTAGGTGCATTGGCGTCTGCTGATCATGTGGTGGTAGAGATGCAGGCAAACGGTACACATGGTTCTGCGCCTCATACCGGTCAGGATGCGATTCTCGCCAGCGCCCATTTTTTGACGAGTCTGCAACAAAGCCTGAGTCGCTTGCTGGACAGCCGTGATAGCGGTGTGGTGTCTTTTGGTAGTATCCACGGTGGCCATGCTTTTAATATCCTGCCGGATCAACTCAAGATGGAAGGCACGATCCGCACGCATTCGGAAGCCGTACGTCACACGATTAAGCAGCAACTGGATAAAGTAGCGCTTAGTACTGAATCCCTGTATGGCGTGACCGTTAAACTGAGCTATCCGGTTGAGTCACCTGTCACACAAAATCACCCTGAACAGGTGCAGGCCGTGCTGGACGTGGCCGGTCGATTAGCGGGTATTGACAATGTCCATGCTAATTGCCCGCCATTGATGGCTTCGGAAGATTTCGCCTATTTCCTGCAACAGGTTCCCGGCGCTTATTTCTTTATGGGGCAGGATGGCCCGTATTGCCATCATCCCGAGTTTATTTTTGACACCGATATTATTCCTTTAGGGGCTGCACTGATTGCTGAATTGATTCAGCAACGTACAGCCTTTAATAACACTATTTGATACTGATCTTTCCGGAGGAGGAATTATGAAAATGAAACAAACCTTATTATCAGGTGTATTGCTGGCTGGCAGTTTGTTTGCTGGTGCTGTTCAAGCTGCTGAAACCCTCACCATGTCTAACTGGGTACCACAAACTCACTTCGTATTTACCGATATTCTAAAGCCATGGGCAGATGAGGTGGAGAAAGTGACCGAAGGCCGGGTTAAAGTCAGAATATTACCCAAGGCATTAGGTGCGCCGCCGAAGCACTGGGAGCTGGCCCGTAAGGGGGTGGCAGATATTACCTGGGGCAACTTTACTTATGAGCCGGACCGCTTCAAATCAATTTGGTTTGCAGAGTTTCCTTTTGCCGGACGTAACGCTACCGCCCAGTCTGTGGCTTTATGGCAGGCGTATGAAAAACATTTGCAAGCGGACAAAGCTTATTCCGGTGTGAAGATGCTGAGCGTTGCTATGTTCGGTGGTGGCCAGATGCACCACGGTAGTAAAAATATTGTTGAGCCGGGTGATATTGCTGGTGAAAAGTTTCGTATGGGTGGTCCGATTCAACAGGTATTGATTGAAAGTTTGGGGGGAGTGCCTGTATCAGCGCCAGCAACCAAAGCTTACGAAATGCTGGAAAGCAAGGTGATTGATGGTTCGTTGCATACACTGGAGTCGGTCGTTAATTTTCGTTTACAGGATGTATTAAAGCATCACACGATTATTGATCAGGGGTTGTATGATGCAACGTTCTTCCTGATTATGAATGAGAAGAAGTGGAACAAACTCAGTGAAGCTGATCAAAAAGCGATTGATAGTATTTCCGGTGCAGCGTTCGCCAAGCGTTGGGGTGGGGCATTTGACCAGCAGAATGGAGATGCTGAAAAAGCACTGCGTGAAGCAGGACATACTTTTAATGAAGCTTCTCCGGCTTTAATTGAAAAAGTCACTGAAATTCGCGAACAGATGATCGCTGATTGGGAAGCGGCTGCTAAGGAAAACGGGATTGCTGATCCTAAGGCGTTGTTAGCTGATTTTGAAGCGGATTATAAGAAGCTGGCGGAAGAGTAATCTGT
>JBMZDK010000401.1:0-3066 GCA_049614265.1 Thiolinea sp. | reverse complement strand
TCACCAAGCACCTCAATCAAACAAGCCGTAATAATCAAACCAGCCCCCAACCATTCAATCAGTGACATATATTCTTCCGGTAGAAAAATGCTGGCGCTTACCACGGCCACCAGCACTTCAGACATCATCAATAAACCGGCTCTACCGGGGAAAAGGTATTTTTGTGCCCAGAAGATTAGCCAAACTGACGGCAACACCACCAGTAACGAAATCAGTGTTGAAAAAGGAATAGCCCGGATAAAAAAATCCGGATCAGGCAAGCTATCAGATACCAGCATCCCCAGTAATATCGCCAACGATGCGGTAAAGAAGAACTGGAACATGTTCATCCCAGCCAGCGGCACTCCCTCAAAGCGCTTAATCATTGATGCCCCTAAAGCCCAAACTATGCCTGCTAATAAGGCAAAGCCATCGCCAATATTTAACGGCACAGAATCACTGCCACCCGATACCATCATGCCAAGGCCGATTAAACCAACGGCAATCGCTGCCCAACGTTGCCAGTTAGCTTGCTCACCAAGCCAGAATATCCCAATCAACGTTGCCCAGACCGGTGTGGTGTAAAACAATAAGGTTGCCCGCACCACTGAGGAATGCACCAACCCGGCAGTGTATAAAGCAATTCCCAGACCGGTGAAAAAACCAATAATCAGGGACTTACCCACAAAACCCCGGTGCTGTTGCCACTGCCATGCTGCCACAAGAAACAAAATCACTGCGGCAGGAAAATTCAGCATAGCGACCGCCCAGCCACCATCAATACCCTCACCACCCAGATAGCGCAGTGGTACCCAATATAAGCCCCAAATCGAGGCAGATAAAAAAGCAACGATTGACGCAAAATGGGTACTGGGTGGGTTGCTGAATAGCTTCACGCCCTTTGCCTCTGAAAAACGGTATTCAAAACACACATCCCTTATGGCAGCGATAAAATTTATCCGAACGTCACCTTTATAGCTGTTCAGCACGCCGCATGCTATGCCTAAAAGGGAGTAAATACAGCAGCTCCGGGTTCCAAAAGCCCGCAGGGATAACACTCTGCGGATCAGTTCTGAAGCTTTACCGCTTAAACAGTAAATTCCGGGTAATACTCAGCCTGAAAACGCTCAGTAAATGCCACCAGATTCCCGAACGATTTGGCCAGTTCATTATAGGGATTATCCATCTGCGCCAGGATATACTGCGCTAAAAACGCAAAGGCGGTGACATCTAATGTGCTGACTCTGTCACCAAAAAAGTAAGTCTTGTCACCCAACAGTACAGAAAGACTGTTGAATGTTCGCCGGGTAAAAGCCTGAATTTCCTCATCGGTATGTCGGCCAATACCGTGTGCTTTGGTGCTTTTTACCATATCTCTTCGCACCAGGCCCGGAACCACCTTTTGCATTAACCCAGGCATATCGGCAAAAAAGGTATCCCTCACCTGTGGCCAGACATCATCCCGTACCCAGCGCGAATATAATCCACACCAATACAGGTGATCATCCATCGCTTTAGTCACCAACCAGTTAGTTGCCTGCTGTTCCTCATTCAGCCAGCTATCGAGCGCCTTTGTTCCCAGTCTGCCCTCAAAGTGATCAATAATCAGCTGAGAATCAGCGATAATTTCGCCCGCATCTTCAATGTATGGCAACTTACCCTTCGGGGCTTTCTGCAGATTGTTCATTCTGTCTACACGCTCAAATTCAATGCCAGCCACCCGCAAATAAGCATCTGCTTTTAATACAAAGGGACTGGGATCAGCGACACCGATATTCGCACCAAAACCGTGTAATTTAATCATGAGAAAGCCTTCAGACAATGGAAAAGCCCAGTATAAAACAACCATCCTGACAACATTATGTCAGTAGGGTTGAAACTACTCAGAAAACAGCAAAATCAATATTCTGTATACTGTTCGCATCCGGTCGTCATCACTCATATTGCATGTACTACCGGAATTAAACCGCCCGAAATGAGGAGAAAATGATGTTAAAAAAATATGCTTTAGGTTTTACCGGCCTGTTGTTTGCCGTCTTTCTAACCATGAATCTGGTTAACGCTGAAGATGACAAGAAACACAAAGTTGTTATTCAGGTCAGCACCGATGATGTCAAAACCCAAACGATTGCCATGAATAATGCTGTTAACCTGCAAAAGCACTATGGTATTGATAATGTTGCCATCGAAATCGTCGCTTTTGGCCCTGGCTTAGGCATGCTGACTGCCAAGAATGATCATTCCTCACGGGTACAAAGCCTGTTGGCTCAGGACATCGTTTTCAGCGCCTGTGGTAATACCATCAATAAAATCGAGAAGAAGAAAGGCAAGAAACCAATGCTGACCGAAGGTGTCGCAGTAGTACCGGCAGGTGCGGCACAGATTATTGAATTGCAGGAACAGGGATATGCTTACCTTCGCCCTTAAGCAATTATCCTGATTTCAAATAAACCAACCACCTGCTACAGGTGGTTGGTTTAAGTTAGCATTCCGGCGGCGGATTAACTTGTTAACCCGTCAGCCCACAGCTTATTCGCAGGACTGCACCCATTCAGCAGTACAATCATCTACACCCGCGCCACCAATTGCTTCATCACGACCATTGCCGCCTTCGATCAGGTCACGTCCCCGATCTCCTGACAAAACGTCCGGGCCATTCCCACCAAAGAGCTTATCTGCATTAGCACCGCCGGAGATCCGGTCGCGGCCATTCTCACCATAAGCTTCATCAGCTCCCTTGCCGGTCGCAATATCATCGTTACCACTGCCACCAAACACTTTGTCGTCACCGTTACCGGAACGCACCACATCATGCCCCCGGCCAGCACAAATAATATCGTTACCGCCTTTACCATAAATCTCATCATTACCATTCAGGCCAACAATCACATCATCACCGGATGTGCCCTGGATCGTTTCAGAAAGGTTAGTTCCGATAATCGTTGCCAGTTTGCCATCACAATACCATGAGGCTGGCGGGCTGATTGTCGATAAAGCTGCATCCGCATTCACAAAACCATAGCCGGTTCCGCTGTCATAACCAATATCAAAAACCGGTGTCACCGGATCATCCATATCCTCAGCAGT
>JBMZDK010000400.1:0-3079 GCA_049614265.1 Thiolinea sp. | reverse complement strand
GACATGAGGAGATCACGAAATGCTAACTATGGAATTGATTGGAAGGGTTTTAACTTATGAGTCGCAACATAGAAACAGGGGCATGGTCACAGACCAAGATGCAGAAATACAGCTTTAACTTTAAGCCTGAATACCATGATTTATTCATTCACCTGCAAAGCTCTTTAGCTCTACTCAGTGGTGATGAAAAGGTAAATAAAACGCAGGTCATGGAGTGGGCTTTAACGGTAGCAGCTCAACATCTCACCGATGCAGAACGCAACGCAATGAAACAATACAGGATGCAGAACGAAACGCAGTAAACAACTAAATTATTAACACCCTGCCCCAATGCGCTAACACTGGGAACAGGATTTCAAAACAGCACTAACCTTCGGAGAAAGTGCCATGATGCAAGATGATTATAGCGGGTTAACCCGTGCCTATACCACCGCGCCAGTTCTGGCGATTGATGATATTCAACACCGTCTAAAGGATGCTAACGCAGCCGTAGACGTTGCTGCTGATGCCATTATCAAACAAAACTCTATCGAATCAGACAATGCTGAAACTGTATTAAAAAATACGGTGGCTGATATGTGGGTTCTCCTCCAGGAATTAAAGCACCTGACTAAGCAGCTCAAGGAGGGTTCCGACGATGAATAAGCAGCACCCTGCCCCGAAGATTCCAGCCGCTCACATGGCTATGTATGGCAAGCCAGCCGATGACCTAAACACCCGGATAACAAACCTATTCAGTCAGTTATCAGACAGCAACCAGGACAGGTTCTTAACGTTCGTTGAGGCAATGGTTAATGGCGATCAAGCGACCGTAGACCGCTTGAAACAGGAGATAGAAACAGAGCTGGCCTACCTTGATCATAGAGCCGCAGGGGGTGAAGCGTGAAACGGACAGCACAAGACGCATTGAACGCAGCACATAGCCAGTTCAGTCACACCCCGGAACAACGCCGGGAATACATCAACGCCAACATTCACCACCTAAGCACTGACGAACTAAAAGAGCTGGTAACGGCTATGAAAGCATCAAAGGCCGGAGACAAAGGGGCGATTAAACGACTCGTAGACCGCAAAGGGTGTGAACTGGCAGAGCTGGAGAAGTTAATGCTAAACGGTCGCACCCCGGAGGAATTAAAGGAAGCATTAACACATGACATAAACGACCAGGAGAGCGAAGCATGAATAATTCAACGCCCTTTTACCTCTACAGGCTAGCTTGCCGCCTGCTGGCACTTGTCTGCATGGCTTACATGTCTGTTGTGCTTTACAGCTACTTACAGGTAGATGCGTTCGGGTATCTGCCCTCTTTCGGTCAATGGCTTATCGGTCTGTTTCTACTGGTGATGACAATCGCCACCGGCAAAGGCAAGGCGCAATTCATTAACCCATTGTTCCTGACTGGTTTGGCCGGTTTGGTAGCGATTTACTGAGGAGGCCGGACATGGATATTTCAACAGCGTATAAACAGCACCAACAGGTGCTCAATATTCAGGCGCAAATAGCAGAAGTTAAGCGCGAAATTAAGACAGTAGATTTTGCCTATAAGGTCGCATTCGTCGGAACCTTCGCCTTATATTTCTGTTTCATTTGGGGCATGTACATTGCTGACCTTTGGGGGTTTAGTACATGGTTATCCGCCAACGTGTCAGAGGTTGCGGCATTAGTCGTCTATGGCGTATTGGCTATCGCCCTACCTTTAGCAATGGCCTTGATAAAAGAGATTGCTTACCGGCATTTTTCAGCCTACCCAAACAGCAAGGCAATCATGTTTATGGTGGTCGGGATATTGGCATTTGCTGGCGTTCTTTATGAGTCAATCACCAGTTCATCACAGCAACAACACATCAGCCACAGCAGCGCGGAAAACTCAAAATCATTTGATGTTATCGCTGGCAGCCAAACTACTGTTGATAGTGGTTCTATGGCTTCACTGGTTGCCGGTGCTGAGGCAAAGCTGGCGACCTGTAAAAAAATGGTGGAGCGCGGCGCTTATAAGGATTGTGACGAATCAAATGCACGGCTAAAAGGCTATCTTGATGCAGAGACACGGGCTATGGACTCAGCAGAGAAAGCCGGAGTTTCAGCGATTGAGGCCAAAACAAAGGCTATGCAGGAACTCAAAGAGGATAGTTTTAAGCCGGTATTTAAGGCAATACGGGATTCAATGAGCGTTACCATTGCCACGGCAATAATGACAGTAACGATATTTGTTAGCGCCATATTTGAAATATCACACCTATTATTGATTCTATTGGGAGGCCAGAAAAAACAGAGATTATCAGGACTTGAGGCGGCGCTGATTAACATGGAAGTCGCGTACATGCAGTTCACAGGAAAGGCATTTAAACCGGAAGATTTTTCAGACGATACGGTTTTAGATATGGCAGACATTCGCGAACAATCACCCTCACCCATCGGTTTTGGTAGTCCGGCAATAGCGCAATTCAAATATCAGGAACGTGAGCAGGAAAACAGGCCGTTTGCAGGCTTTGTGAATACGAATAACCGCACTCCTTCGGTCAATAAAATTGTATCAACTTGGAATAACGAACTTAGCAAATCAGGTATTAATTCGCCCGATGATGCTGCCATGAATCGCCATGCAGACCAAGCGCAAATACAGCGAATTGTAAAGGCTGGTAAAAGTGTTCAGGACTGTTCTGAAAAAGTGTCTGAAAAAGTGTCTACAGACCGAGTGCACACGGTTCCAAACACTTTTAAACAGTCGGCTGATAGCCTGTATCCGCAATGGATACAACAGCTCAAAAGGGCAGAGCTTAAGCCAACTGTCAGACCAGCGCGTGAGTTTATTTCCAAGCAACTATGCAGGGAAACAAAATCCGAAACACTCACACCTTCATTGATAAATGTATTGGCTATGGATTGGTTTAAACGTGCTGAATCTGAGGGGGTGATATTACTGAATCCAGACGGGGGAATAGGTAGGCCAAAATACAGGCTGGCTTAATTAAGGCAGAGCAATAACCAAAAGAACCCCGGCATTGTCCGGGGTTTTTTGTGCCTAGATAAAAAGGTACTCCCGGAGGATTCCCGGTACGGGGTTACGACTCGCAGGGGT
>JBMZDK010000399.1:0-3079 GCA_049614265.1 Thiolinea sp. | reverse complement strand
AATATGGCGCGCCCAGAAGGATTCGAACCTCCGACCGCCTGGTTCGTAGCCAGGTACTCTATCCAGCTGAGCTATGGGCGCTTAACTGAGATGCGCATTCTGCGCATTTCACAACCTCAGGTCAAGTAGTATTTTCAAACAATTTAAACCAAAGTTGTAATGGCGGAGAGTGAGGGATTCGAACCCTCGATGAGGCTATAAACCCCATACTCCCTTAGCAGGGGAGCGCCTTCAGCCACTCGGCCAACTCTCCAAATTCGATTGTATTTTCGAAGGCGGTAAGGATAACCGCCAATTGAGGCGGGGTAAAGACCTAATTTGAATTTTCTTCAACAACGACGACAGGTTCTGCCGTTTCCTGGTTGATGCGATCGTAAATTTCTTCACGGTGTACAGCAACATCTCTCGGGGCATTAATCCCCAAGCGTACCTGATTCCCTTTTACTCCTAATACTGTGACGCTCACATCATCCCCAATCATCAGGGTCTCCCCAACCCTGCGAGTCAGTATCAACATAACGCAAATCTCCATATGCCATATTTTTGCCACTTACCCAAACATCGGGCATACACTACACATCAAATCAGCAGGCACGAACCTGAGTAACAACAATCCCACAGAAGCACTGAACTTAGCCTGAACTTTATAGTTCTTGTGTTGTACTTTTACCATTAAGTGACAAAAAGCAACAGCATTTATTGCCATTTTTTAGTGAAGATTACCCAAATCTATCACTTTTGATAAAAAAATCTGCAATCCGTTCCCTAAAAAATCGGATTTTTTCAATTTCGCCCAAAAAGTTTTGCAACAGTGTCGCATTCAGCCAACGCGGACAATGCCCTGTTACTGACCTCAGAACCAGGTAAATATTGCACTAACAAAAGGGATTATTTGGATGACAGGACACTCAGCAGCGCCTGTTTTTCTTATCTGAATCAGAAAACCCGGCGGGAATGCCGGAAGATGACAATTAACGGCACGCTAACGCCGCTCAGGCACCGCATCAAAGGTAACCTGCCCTGCCCCATGGTAAACCATAAAATGCCGCCCTTTGGCCCGTGCAATCAGAATAACGCCAACCTGCTGCGCGATATCCAGACCCATTTGTGTAATTCCGGAGCGCGACAACAATACCGGAATCCCCATCTGCGCGACTTTGATGACCATTTCCGACGTTAAACGTCCGGTGGTGTAAAACACCTTATCGTCACCGCTGATGTCATTCAGCCACATATACCCGGCCAAAGCATCCACTGCGTTATGCCGCCCGACATCCTCAACAAACGCCAGAATCTCATCACCACTACACAACGCACAGCCATGTACCCCACCAGCACGCTTATAAACCTCATTGTGTGCCGACAGACGCTTCAGCAAGGCATAGATCATCGATTGCTTCAACCTGACCTCAGGCAGACGCAGGCGCTCCACATTATCCATCAGGCTGCCAAACACCGTACCTTGCCCACAGCCCGTTGTGACCGTCTTGCGCCCCAGCTTCTCATCCAGCCCCTCAACCCCGGCAAAGGTCGTAATCGCCACAGAGTCGGTTTCCCAGTCCACCTGAATCGCTTTGAGCTGGTTAAGGTCGCTTAACAGGTTCTGATTACGCAGCCAACCCAGGATTAGCAGCTCCGGCTCACACCCCATGGTCATCAGCGTTACCACTTCACGCTTATCCAGATAGACTGTCAGCGGACGCTCAGCAGCAATAAAACCATCACGCGCCTCACCATACTCATCCACCGCCACCGCAGCAGCAGTGACCTCCAGCGAAGCGTCAGATAACTGCGGGTATTCGCGATCAGCAGGTAAACGGGATAACAAAGCAGCCTCCTAGCCGCCGGTGGCGTTCATATGGCGGAATAAAATCGGCTTTGCATTCAGATCAAACTCATGGCCTTTCGGCTTGATGTTCATTGAATCCTTGATTGCCTGTAACAACGGCTCATCATCCAACGGATTCGCACGTAATACCCGGCGTAAATCAACCGAATGCTCCTGCCCCAGACAAAGCAGCAGGCGTCCTTCCGCAGTCACCCGCACACGGTTGCAATCTTCACAGAAATTGTGACTATGCGGTGAAATAAACCCAACACGGGTTTGGCTATCCGGGCTTTGGTAGTACTTAGATGGCCCACCGGTATTCATTGCCACAGGCTCCAGTTTAAACACTGTCCGCAGATCACGCAGAATCTCATCGCTGGAATAATACGCCTCAGCACGATCATGATCACCAATGACACCCAGCGGCATTTCCTCAATAAAACTGATATCAATCCCTTTTTCGCGGGCAAAAGTGACCAGTGGAATAATTTCATCATGGTTACGGTTTTTCAGAATCACCGCATTCAACTTGATACCGTCAAATCCAGCTGCAATCGCCGCATCAATCCCCTCAAGCGTTTGCTCTATCCGCCCGATACGTGTCAGGTTACGGAACCGCTCCGCATCCAACGTATCAAGGCTAATATTGATCCGCGTCACCCCGGCCGCTTTCAACTGCTCCGCGTATTTTGGCAGCTGACTGCCATTGGTGGTCAGGGTGAAGTCACGTAAACCATCCTGCTGCCCCAGATTATTGAACAGCTGCATCACATTGCGCCGGGTCAGCGGCTCGCCACCTGTCAGACGAATCTTATGCACTCCCAATTGCACAAACGCCCGCCCCAGCCGCGCCATTTCCTCCAGCGTCAGTAACTGCTCACGCGGCACAAATGTCATCTTCTCATCCATGCAGTACACACAGCGAAAATCACAGCGATCGGTGACAGACATTCGTACATAAGTAACGCGGCGACCAAAACGATCAACCAATTCAGACCGGGATTCACTCATTATTCTTCACCTTTTACAGGACTACAGTTTCAGAGACAGTCCCATGCAACATAACACGGAATACAGACAGGCAAAACCAACCCCAGACTTTTTCAGAAATCCGAAAAAAACGGGCGGCACAAGTTCACACTGACCTGAGAATACAGGAAAATCAAATAATTAGTCAGGCGACTTTAGTACTACCGGGCGCAAAAACAACCGGCTGCACAGCGCCAGCACCCATACCGGACAGAACTTCCG
>JBMZDK010000398.1:0-3114 GCA_049614265.1 Thiolinea sp. | reverse complement strand
CACTTCAAACCGCACATACCAGACTCCCTGTCCGACAGACAGGGAGTTGGTCAAATACGCTAAACCAGGGAACCGCCACAGGAACTACCGGCCCCTGCTGTACAGCCAAAACAATGGTTTGCAATCACGATCTTGTCTGTAATCTCACTCAGATGGCCAATATCCATCACATTGCGAGCTTTGCCACTCACCGGCATTTCCAGCATCTGGTTAAAGTCACAATCATAAATACTGCCATCAAATCCAACTGATACCAGATTGGTACACATCACGCCCATCGCAGCACTGACATTGAAATTATCCAGCAAGAGCTGCATATAATTTTCCAGCTCACCCTCACGTTCCAGCGAATGCAGATAGCGCTTAATCGGCATATTGGTAATCGTGAATAGCTGATTAAACTCAATACCAAAGTCTTCGCGCAGGCGAACTTTGTAGTCTTTCAGCAGATCAGCCTGACCCGGCGGCAGGAAATGTCCATTCGGGTTATATACCAGATTCAGTTCTAAACCCGAGCCTTCCTGACCATACCCCAGACTATTCAGCAAACGCAGTCCCTGAATACTCTTATCAAAAACAAAACGTCCGCGCTGCTCTTCAACATTTTCCTGTGTATAACACGGCAGAGAAGCAACAATCTTGACACCCTGCTCCGCCAGGAACTCTGCGGTGTCTTCCTGTCCCGGCTCATACAACACCGTCAGATTGCAACGATCAATCACATCGCGGCCCATCTTGCGGATTTCGCTAACAAAATAGCGAAAGTGCGGATTCATCTCCGGCGCGCCACCGGTCACATCGACCAGCCCGACTTCCGGTGCATCCCGCAATAAGTCCAGCAGCCGTTCAACCGTTGGTAACTCCATATTGTCGGGATGTTTAGGCCCTGCCTCCACATGGCAGTGGTGGCAGGCCTGATTACATAATTTACCGATATTAACCTGCAGCGTCGTAATAGCATTGCGCTTCAGATTCAGATTCTCCTGCTGCAGGCGCAGCGCGAACTCATTTGGTCGCATTATTTTCTTCTCCACGTGTGGTATTTTTCCACCCACTCCAGCACCTTTTGCGGCGCGTTCGCTCGTTTCCATTCTCCCGCAGTATACTTATTTGCTTCACTCATCGTCGGGTAGACATGGATCGTCCCAAGTATCTTGTTCAGACCAAGATTATACTTCATCGCCAGCACAAACTCCGGCAATAAATCCCCCGCACTCTTACCCACAATCGTCGCACCCAGAATTTTATCCTTGCCCGGTGGCGTCAGGACTTTAATCATTCCGGTATCTGCGCTGTCAGCAATCGCCCGGTCAAGGTCATCTATACCATAAGTTGTGACCTCATAGGCAATACCCTGTTGCTTCGCATCCTTTTCACTCAAGCCAACCCGCGCCACTTCCGGGTCAGTAAACGTCACCCAGGGAATCACACGGTAATCAACTTTAAAACGCTTAATTCCCCCAAACAGCGCATTGACGCTGGCAAACCAGGCCTGATGAGCGGCAGTATGTGTAAACTGATAGGGGCCGGTTACATCACCCACCACATGAATATTCGGATAATTCGTCGTCAGGAATTCATCAGCCTGCACCGTGCCGCGCTCAGTCAACTCAACACCCAGCTCCTCCAGGCCAAAACCGGTAACATTCGCCTTACGTCCGAGAGCCAGCAGCACTTTATCAAAAGGAATCTTCTTCGTTTCCCCTTCATGCTCACAAACAATATAGTTGGTACCTTTTTCGTTGATGAACTCCTTAGCGCTGTGCCCCGCTAAAACATTAACGCCGTCTTCGTCAAACTGTCTGCGTACTTCAGCAGCAATCTCATCATCCTCACGGATCAAAATCTCTGCGGAACGTTCAATTTGCGTCACATGAGTGCCAAGACGGGCAAAAGCCTGCGCTAACTCACAACCAATCGGCCCGCCGCCCAAAACCACCAGACGCTGCGGTTGTTCTTCCAGTTCCCACACCGTATCGCTGGTCAGGTAATCCACCTGATCCAGGCCCGGAATGGGTGGTACCAGCGGGCGCGCACCGGTTGCAACAATAATATTGCGCGTTGTCAGCGTCTCACCATTCACCTCGACACGGTAAGGATCAACAATGCGAGCCTCGCCTTCAATCACGT
The DNA here is from genome assembly GCA_049614265.1 of Thiolinea sp. GTDB lineage: Bacteria > Pseudomonadota > Gammaproteobacteria > Thiotrichales > Thiotrichaceae > Thiolinea. Next base: position 984 of record JBMZDK010000398.1, on the reverse strand, counting down.
TTACCCCTAAACCGGTATAACGCTCGACTGAATCATGCGGCTCGATTTTTGTAATAATATTTTTAACCCGCGCCATGACCTCTTTAAAATCAAACTCGGCTTCCATACTCTTAATGCCGTATTTTTCCGAGTGCTTCGCATCCGATAATGCTTTGGCTGTACGAATTAAAGCCTTACTTGGAACACAACCGGTGTTTAAACAATCACCACCCATTTTATGTTTTTCGATCAGGGTCACTTTGGCTTTCACTGCTGCTGCAATATATGCTGAAACCAGACCACCGGAACCAGCACCAATAACAATCAGATTATTGTCAAATGACTCGGGCTTATTAAAAGCCTTCATGATTTTATTACCGCGAATACGATCCATTACCTTTTTGGCAATCATCGGGAAAACTCCTAATAAAACGAATGCGAAAATCAGACCGGGTGAGAGAATACCCGACAATGAATCCAGCTGACCCAGTTGAGTACCGGCATAGACATAAACAATGGTTCCGGCCAACATGCCAATCTGGCTAACAAAAGCGAAGACCGGTGTTTTAATCCGGGTTAACCCCATCAACAGATTCACCAGGAAAAACGGAAATAGCGGCACCAGGCGCATCGCAAACAGATATAACGGGCCTTCTTTATCCACCCCTTCGTTAATCACCCGCAGCTTGTCGGCATAACGCGCTTCCAGTGAGTCACGCAACAGATAGCGTGACACCAGAAATGCCAGCGTTGCACCCAGCGTACTGGCGAATGACACTACGATTACGCCAGTGACCAGACCAAACAGGGTTCCGGCCAGGATAGTCATAATCGCTGCACCGGGGAGGGACAACGCCGCCATAATGACGTAGATGACAAAAAAGATCAGCAACGTGGTGAACGTGTTTTCTGCATAGTAAGCAGTGAATGCCTCCTGCTGCGACTTGATGTATTCGAGCGAGAAGAAACGCCCCAGATCAAAGGCAAAGAATGCGATGATAGCGG
>JBMZDK010000397.1:0-3142 GCA_049614265.1 Thiolinea sp. | reverse complement strand
TTTGAAAAAGTGGCTGCTAACGCTGCTGATACGCACAAGGATGCTTCCCATGTTGTTTAAACGAATCACTATGAGCCTGATGGCTTGTCTGATGCTGTCATCCTGCGGAGATAGCGGAAATACGCAGTTAGCAGAAGGCGGCATTGGGGGAACAGGGATTTCCTTTGGAACAATTACCGGTTTTGGCAGTATTTGGGTAAACGGTGTGCGTTACGACGTGAGTGCGGCTACGTTTACCCGCGATGGCGCCAGCGCCAGCGGGCAGGAAGATTACCGTATTGGCGAGGTTGTCACGATTAAAGGCTCTGTAAATGCTGATGGTGTTAGCGGAGTCGCCAACAGTGTCGAATTTGATGATTTACTGGAAGGCACCGTGACCCAGGCCAGTACCGATGGCACAACACTGCAAATTTTAGGGCAAACGGTTGTGACGGATGCCCGCACTGCGTTACACGGGGTTGCGGTACTCACTGACTTACAGCCCGGTAACGTAGTCGAAGTATCCGGCTATCGACAGGGGGAGGTCATTAAAGCCACCAGTATCACGCGCAAACAAAGCAGTTTCACCGCGCAGTCCGTGTTAGAGGTCAAAGGTACAGTGAGCAATGTCGATCTGGTAGCACAGACTTTCCAGTTAGGCCAGTGGCTTGTGGACTACGCCACAGCCCGGTTAGCTATACCTGGAAATACTCCACAGAACGGCCAATACGTTGAAGTAAAAAGTATGCAGGCGCTGCAAGGGAATCGTCTGATTGCGGCAGAGGTGGAGCTGGAAGATGAATACCCCGTGTTCAGTTCAGGCCAGGAGGTAGAACTGGAAGGCGTGGTTACTGCTTTCACCAGCAGCATACAGTTTAGTGTTAATGGTCAGCCGGTAATCACTAACGCTGGCACTCGCTTTGAACATGGTATTGCGGCAGACATCAAACTTAACACCCTGTTGGAAGTGGAAGGTTCTATTAATGCCAATGGTGTGCTGGTAGCTGAAGAGGTATCGCTACAGCAAGCGGATGCCAATGCGTCCAGCGAACTGGAGGGCCGTATTCTGGCGCTCGATCAGGCTGGCCGTACGCTAACGCTGGGTGCGTCCACTGTCGTGGTGGACAACAACACCCGAATCACTGAAGAAGTGAACGACCGTTATCTTTCGCTCAGTTTTACAGACTTGCGTGTGAATGACGAGATTGAGGTGTATGGCAGTCGCCTCAATGACGGGCGCATTCTGGCGCTGACGATTGAACGTGAACGGGATTAATCCACCATATCCCATACTGACTGAGGGCGAAAACTATGAACACGCTGACCCTGAATTCTTTACCTATAGAGAGCCGGAATACCTTGAAAATTCGCTGGAATGAAATCTTTTTTATTGTGCTGCTGGGGGTTACCGGCTGTGTCAATCTTATCGACTTTATTGGTCATCTTTTGGCGGGGGGGGAGTCATTTCTGTATCTGTTACAGGAGGTGTTTGTGGTGATTGCCTCCTTTAGTGGCATTGTGTATTTGTTATGGATTGTGCGACAGCGTATTAAGGAAGTCGAAGAGATTAAGGCACACTTACAAACTGCGAGCCGCAAACTGTCACAGTCCAATGAAAAGCTACAGGCAATGTCGCAGCAATACCGCGAGGTTATCAATCAGCAGTTTACCGACTGGTTATTAACACCGAGTGAGACTGAGGTGGCTATGCTGCTGCTCAAGGGATTAAGTTTTGAAGAAATTGCCGGGGTGCGGGATACCAAAGAAAAGACAGTACGCCAGCAGGCAACGGCTATCTACCGCAAGTCTGGTTTAAATGGCCGTCACGAGTTTGCGGCCTGGTTCTTTGAGGATTTTTTGTAATAAACCGAGTGCTGTAATGCGATTTTTTCAGTTTTATATGCGAATAACCCCGAAAGATTACCCTTGTCAGCTCCCAGAAAAAACGACAGGGAAACACTGTCCAGTAGCGTAAGTAAGCCGGTAAATAATGGGCGCGTACGTTCTGCTGTATTTGGCTGGTAAAGCCCTTCTGAGTCACTAAGGGCGGAGTAATGCCTAACGTTCTGAAACCATCCAGCCACTCAAGATCAAAACGATGATCATAAGGCAGTGTCATCGGCAAGTAGTTAGCTAATATCTTTTTGGCGGCTTTGCGATTGAGCAGATAAGCACCAGCCCCTTTTTCGCGGGTGTAGGCCACGCCCAGAAAATGACCGGCTTTTAGTGGTATGGTTTTTGTCCATCGCCCGGAATTCACCGTGCTAAGCCGTAACAGATCAAAGGGGGCTGCCTGTAACGCCTGAGCAATTACTGATTTTGCTGAATCTGCAAATTGGATGTCATCTTCAAGGATTAATCCATAATCTTCACCGGAATCCCAAAACAGCTGAATGGCTTTGAGGTGGCTGAGAAAACAACCGAATTCTGCATCAATGCGCCTGCGTCCCTGCAAAAGTCTGTACCCCACGTCAGAAAACAGCACATGTGGATAGGGCAGTTCTGATCCTTTGATGGCGTTTACCACCGTATAGGGTATCTGGAATTTTGACAGTTCCTGTTCTGCGTGGAAAAGACGATCTTTTGCAGCAGTTAAGTTAATCAGGTAAGCATGCATAATTAAGTTTTGTCGTTTTGTCTTAATATTGAAAAGAGGTGATAAAACGTTTTGCAATCAACAGAATCCGGCAAACCAATTAAAGCCATCTTATGAGAGATATGCCTGATGCATTGACAAAGAGCAAGTAGTGCAATGCGCAGCTTTACAGCCTTGGCCTGTCCGGGCCTTTCAGCACCCGTAAAACCAACCAGCGCCCAAAACGAAGAACAGGGTAAAGCCATTTCGATATGGTACGTTTGCCAAAGAACCAATGATTTAACCGAAGTAACGGGTCTTTCTGTTGAGTAACCGTTGCCAGTACATTCATAGCATCGGCTCCATGATAGATTTCGCCGTTGTAGCGAAAGACAAAGCCCTGTTCCAAGTCCAGACCCAAATCGCGGAATTCCTCTACGCTGGCCTGATCTTCGCGGAGAGAAATAATCGCAAACTGCCCCAGCTTATCCCTCGCTTGCATCAGCTCGGAATAACGAGAACAGAACGGACAGTCACCGTCATAAAACAGTGCATTGGGTTTTAGTGTGGCCATTGACCCTGGCCTGT
>JBMZDK010000396.1:0-3148 GCA_049614265.1 Thiolinea sp. | reverse complement strand
GAATCACAGGCAATGCTGGCAGCCACAGACAAAAAAACACAGGACAATCTGCTCTGCGACCCGAAAATACGCTCAATAAAACCCAAGAATGCGGTGTGCTGTTTTGAACGCGCAGTTTCCTGGGAAGATTTCAATCAACTCTTAAGTAATGCGGAACAGTTAGGTGAACTACGCGAATATTTCAGGCTAAGCAGCGGATATTTTTACGACTTATTGCATTTAGTCTCGCTGCGTGAAGGGATGCACAAACACCCCGAATACGCAATCTGGAATTCCAAATTCCAGTACCGCACCTGGCGTTTGCTGGAAAGCAGCCGCACTAAAGATGGCAGGAAACTCAGCTACGATGAGCGCAAACGCAAGCTCAATGAGCTGGCGCAGTCCATCGCCGCCGCAGGCATTAATCAATATCAGGGGGATTACCGTATCGCCCTGTTCACTCACCTCTATCAACACCGGAGTTAAGGGTATGAGTCAATATCAGCAACAACATCAGGGCGCAACCCTTGAAACCAGCGAGATTATTTTAAACGCCGACACGATTAACCCGGAGTTGTTTAACGGCGTGGCGATGCGCACGGCACAGGCTTTAGCCACCGGCAAACAATTTATGAATAAGTCCACGCAGATCCGGCGCTTTTATGATGAGCTACTGATGTGGCACAGCAAGGCGGAGGCCAATGAAGCTAAATTTGCAGAATACCTGCCGTTTATTCGTATGCTGAATGCCAAGGTGGCCTATGCCGAAGGCCGCAAACATGTGGATGCCAATTTCACCCTGTTTATGCAGCATTGTCTGGGACAGGTGGACAGTGTTGAAACACTACGCCGCTTCAAATTGTTTTTTGAAGCAATGCTGGGGTTTTACAAACTGGAAAAGAAGGATTAAGGGAGTAGCAACATGCGATTAAAAACCATTAAATTATTACAGGGTAAAATCCGCCTGTTAACCGGTCTGCATATTGGTGCGGGTAACGATGAAATGCATATTGGTGGCACTGATAATCCGGTGATCCGTCATCCACTCACCAACCTCCCCTACATCCCCGGCAGCTCACTCAAGGGGAAAACGCGCAGCCTGCTGGAATGGCAGTTAGGTGTGGTGGGTATCACCAGGGGCCATCCATTGAGTTTTCCGCATATTAGCCATCTTGCTGAGGGCGAGGCACGCGATGCGGCGAAGAATCTGCTCCGGCTGTTTGGTGGTTCGCCTGACCCGAAGAACGACCAGAGCCTGATTGAAGAAATCGGGCCGACGCGACTGGCATTCTGGGATTGTGAGATGAATGCTGAGTGGCACAAAAAGCATATTGAGAATAAGAACCTGTTAGCCACCGAAACCAAGATGGAAAACATGATCGACCGTATCCAGGGCGTGGCGCAACATCCACGTACGATGGAACGCGTTCCGGCGGGAGCTGAGTTTGATTTTCGCCTCAGTTTGCGGGTGCACGATGATGATGACCTTGAAGCGATGATTTTTCAGGGGCTACGGTTGGTGGAGCTGACGGGTTTAGGCGGCTCGTTATCGCGTGGCTACGGCAAACTGGAATTTGTTGATTTAAAGCTGGGTGATAAAGATGTACAGGCAAAACTGGCGGCGGCAGGCTTTGGTGAGGCGGCGTGATGCAAACCCTGCGCTTTACGCTTAAACCCTTATCTGCCTTTGGCACGGCGCCTAAAGGCGACAGTTTGTTTGGGCAGTTATGCTGGGTACTGCAGGACGGACTGGATGAGTTGGGTGAGCTGAAACTCACAAAACTGTTGGATAACTATCTGACGCAGCGGCCTTTTGCGGTGCTGTCTGACTTATTCCCGCATGGTTACGTACCGCGCCCGGATGTACCCTTGTCTTTTTTTCAGCAGCTGGCTGATGCTGATCGCAAGGAAGTCAAAAAGCAGGTTTGGTTACCATTGACAGCGCTGGAACAGCCCTTTGCAGAATGGCTGCAGAAGTGCCACAACCCAAAACAGGTGTTAGCCCGCTGGCGTTCGGCGGCGAATCAACCAACAGAACCCTGCGAACCTTTTTCCAGTCAGCATATCCGTCAACACAATAGTATCAGTCGCAGCACCGGTATGACGGGCACGGCTGAAGATGGCTTTGCGCCCTATGCACTTAATCAAACCTGGTATGCACAGGAAACCCTGCTGGATTTATACGTGGTGTTTGATGAGACCCGGATTACTGCTGAGCAATTACGGATAGCGCTGGGTGTCATGGGCCAGCTTGGTTTTGGCCGCGACGCCAGTATCGGCTTGGGAAAATTTGAGGTAACGGCGAGCGAAGTGTTGAATCTCAATTCGCAAGCGGCGCAGGCTAATAACAATGCCGCACTTACCTTAGCGCCCTGCGCACCACAGGGATTGGGGTTTGATGCGACACAGAGTTATTACCAGTTATTCACCCGTTTTGGCCGACATGGCGGCCAGGCCGTGCAGCGTGGCAGGCCGTTTAAAACACCGGTAATGCTGGCGCAGACCGGCGCGGTATTCAGTGGCGGTGGGATTAATGCTGATACCTCGTTTATTGGTAATGGTGTCGGCGGCATAGGGCCGGATGGAAAAGGACTGCTCTCGCGCCAGATTCCCGAAACGGTACAACAGGGCTATGCACCAGTGATTCCGTTTTGTTTCACACCCGCTCAGGAGCTTGCCGTATGAAGACCGCTGTTGGTGAAACGATTCCGCTGTATCTAACGGCTTTGTCGCCGCTGCATATTGGCGCGGGAGAAGATTATGAGCCGACCAATTATGTCATTGATGAGGGTACTTTGTATGCGTTTGGCAGTGAGGCGGCCAGTCAGGCTTTAAGCCCGCAGCAACATGACAGTTTACTGGCAATGGTCAGCGGTGATAAGCGACGGCCGGAAGAAATGATTAAACAGGTACAGGCGTTTTTTCATGCGCAGCGTGAGACGCTGGCTGCTGTTGCCGGGCATTACCTGCCTGCGGTGAGCGGCGTGGTTGAATTATATGGCAATCGTATTGGCCGGGATGCCAACCGTGAGAGTAAACATCGCGGCGTGATTAACCGGCTGGAAATTGAGCGTACTTTTTATAACCACCATACACAGGGTGTTGTGATACCGGGCAGTAGTCTGAAAGGTGCATTACGCACCGCCTTGCTCGATGGCTTGAATAATAA
>JBMZDK010000395.1:0-3149 GCA_049614265.1 Thiolinea sp. | reverse complement strand
TCATTCGCCGCTGCATGCGCCGCTGCCATAGAGACCGACAGCAAAGCATTCGCACCGAGGCGGGCTTTATTTTCAGTGCCATCCAGCCCGATCATCTTAGTATCAATACCGGACTGGTCGCTGACTTCCATTCCCTTTACCGCATCAGCAATTTCACCATTCACATTCGCAACGGCATTCAGGACACCTTTGCCCAGATAACGCTCACCACCGTCACGCAGCTCAATCGCTTCACGCGCACCGGTTGAAGCACCGGAGGGCACAGCGGCTCTACCCACCGCACCGCTGGCCAACGTGACATCAGCTTCAACGGTAGGGTTACCACGTGAATCCACAATTTCTCTGGCTGTTACTGCAATAATTTCTGACATTTTGTGTGTTCCATTAATATAAATTCTTCTCTGGTTTACCGGCTTAACGACAAAGGCAGGTGGTGCTTACGGCAGGGTCTATTCAGTAGGGAGACGGAGTAAAAGTCTACAGGAACGTATTCACGACGTCCCTGCGATAAGTATCACCTGCCGATCAGGTTGGCATCATTCAGATGTAATAATTCTTATGTTCTTCCTACAACGTGTCTTCAATAAACCCGGTCGCTTTCACCACCCGATCCAGGGCCACCAGGGACTCCAACAGTTCTTCCATCCGCCCCATCGGCCAGGAATTCGGCCCGTCACTCAGCGCATTATCCGGGTCAGGGTGTGACTCCATAAACAGACCGGAGACTCCCGCAGCCACAGCAGCACGCGCCAATACCGGAACATGCTCCCGTTGCCCGCCCGAACTCCCGCCCTGCCCGCCGGGCAGCTGTGCCGAATGCGTTGCATCAAATACGACGGGGCAACCGGTTTCCCGCATCACCGCCAGACCACGCATATCCGACACCAGGTTGTTATAGCCAAAAGCATAACCCCTTTCGCACACGGTAATCTGCTCATTTCCGGTTGCACGCGCCTTCTCGACCACCTTTGCCATATCCCAGGGCGCAAGAAACTGCCCCTTTTTAATATTCAGTGGCTTACCCGCCCGTGCTGCTGCCTGAATAAAATTCGTCTGGCGACATAACATCGCCGGTGTCTGCATCACATCCACCACTGAGGCCACTTCATCCATCGGAGTATCTTCATGCACATCAGTCAATACCGGCACGCCCACATCCTGCTTTACCCTTTCCAGAATACGCAGGCCAGCTTCCAGTCCAACACCACGCGGACTATCATGTGACGTACGATTAGCCTTATCAAAGGAAGACTTGTAAATATAGGGAATACCCAGACGCTGGGTAACGTCTTTCATATAAGCCGCTGTTTCCAGTGCCAATGCTTCACTTTCAATCGCACACGGCCCGGAAATCAGAAAGAAGGGCTGATCAATGCCAACGTTAAATCCACAGATATTCATGCCATTTCCCCATTAGTTTTTTCTGTATGGTGTTGCCGTGCCGCCCGAATAAAGCTGCTGAATAAAGGATGGCCCTGCCGTGGGCGTGAAGTAAACTCAGGGTGGAACTGACAGGCCAGAAACCATGGGTGTTCCGGCAACTCAATCATTTCCACCAGCGAGTTATCTGCTGACATACCCGAAAACTTCAGTCCCGCATCTGCCAACTGCTGCATATAATTATTATTAAACTCATAGCGGTGGCGATGCCGTTCCATAATCTCAACGTTGCCATACGTTTCACAGGCCAGCGACTCAGGTTGCAAATGACAGACTTCACCGCCCAGTCGCATTGTACCACCTAAATCAGATTCCTCTGAACGCTGTTCGACCGTACCATCCTGTTTTTGCCATTCAGTGATTAAGCCAATCACCGGGTGCTGTGTTTCCTGATTAAACTCAGTGCTGTCCGCACCTTCTAAGTCGGCACAGTGGCGTGCATACTCAATCACCGCGACCTGCATCCCCAGGCAAATCCCCAGATAAGGCACCTTATTTTCACGCGCATACTGCACGGCCTGGATCTTGCCTTCAACGCCACGCTTACCAAAACCACCCGGAACTAATACCGCATCAGCAGCTTCAAGCGCTTCCCGTTCTTCGTTATCGTCACCGGCCTCCAGCTTCTCTGAATCAATATAGCGAATATTGACCCGTGTTGAAGTCTGGATCCCGGCATGGGTTAATGCCTCATTCAATGACTTATAGGATTCAGTAAGATCAACGTACTTACCCACCATCGCAATAGTGACTTCCGCCTCAGGGAACTCCATGGCGTTAATCACATTATGCCATTCCGTCAGGTCAGCTTCCGGCAAATCACTTAGCCCCAGCCGCTCCGCCACAATCACATCTAATTTTTGTGCATGCAATGCCAGTGGTATCTTATAAATATTGTCAACGTCACGCGCTGAAATAACCGCACGTTCCTCAACATTCGTGAACAGGGCAATCTTACGCCGCTCGTTATCAGGGAAAGGCCGGTCACTGCGACACAGTAAGATATCCGGCTGGATACCAATAGAACGGAGTTCTTTAACGGAATGCTGCGTTGGCTTGGTTTTCAGCTCACCCGCCGCCGCAACGTAAGGCAATAAAGTGAGATGGATAAACAGGGCATTTTGCGCCCCCTCTTCCACCCGCATCTGGCGAATCGCTTCCATAAACGGCAGCGACTCGATGTCACCCACGGTACCACCAATTTCCACCATCGCCACATCCGCGTCACCTGCTCCGGCACGTACGCAGCGTTTGATTTCATTAGTGATATGCGGGATGACCTGAACAGTCGCACCAAGGTACTCGCCCTGGCGCTCCTTACGGATCACATTCTCATAAATGCGTCCTGTGGTGAAATTATTCAGCTGGGTAGCGGTAAAGCCTACGAAACGTTCGTAATGGCCCAAATCAAGATCGGTTTCCGCACCATCTTCGGTAACAAACACTTCCCCGTGCTGGAAAGGGCTCATTGTACCGGGGTCAACATTGATATAAGGGTCAAGCTTCATCATCGTGACCTTAAGGCCACGTGCTTCAAGAATTGCCCCCAACGAGGCTGCAGCAATGCCTTTACCTAAAGAGGAAACGACACCACCGGTTACAAAAATATATCGAGCCATGAGTGAGAAATACCTGCCAATCTGGTCTGCATCAGCGGCGGAATGCTACCACAGACCAGCAGGCTAAAAAACCGGGAATCCCGGCTGGTG
>JBMZDK010000394.1:0-3190 GCA_049614265.1 Thiolinea sp. | reverse complement strand
GACTGATTTGTACCACGTTTTCCATTTTTTTTAAAAGTGAATTTTCCCGTACACGAAGCTGGCTGCTTTTCTGTGGCATTCTGCTTAGTTTTCTCGCTGCCCCAGAAATGATCGGTGTGACATCCATATGCCGTTACTGGTTGTCAGATGATCGAGGTTATAGCCGTCTGCTGCATTTTTTCCGTGCCGACGCCTATGACCTGGGTGGATTGCGTCACTGCTGGCATCGTTTTGTTTTAAGTCACTACCCTCTGGTGAAATACGCAAATCGCTTAGTCGTATTAGTGGATCATAGTTATGTGGTGAAGGATGGCCGGCGTATGCCGGGGGTAGTTTCTCAGCGTCAGCTGTCTGAAACGCAAAGTAAACCCAGCTATTTCCGAGGACAGTGTTGGGGCGCTGCCGGGCTATTAGTGGGGTCGTTTTCAGCTTGTTTCTGTTTGCCACTGACCTTGCAGATTCATCAGGGTTTCCAACACCTGGGTGAAGTGGACTCAGACGATTCGCTGACAGAGCGTGCTGTCCGAATGGCACTGGACTTTGCAGTACGTAATGACCGTATGGCCTGGTTGGTGCTGGATGCCTATTTCTCGGTGGCCCCGGTATTCCGGCTAGCGACCTCGGTTTGGTCAGTGAAAGACAAGCAGCCGTATCTTCAGATCGTGACTCGCGCTAAAAAGAATTATGTGGCTTACTTTCCGCCACCACCTCCCACAGGCAAGCCAGGCCGTCCCCGCACTTATGGCGATAAAATGGTGCTGTGGGAGACGTTTGATCACAGCGACTTATTTTACACCGTGGAGATGGACATCTATGGCCACAAAGACACCGTGCAGCTAATGGTTTCTGACTTATTATGGCGGCCTTTGGGTGACTATGTGCGGTTCGTCTGGGCGATCACCTCACGTGGCCCGATTGTCTTAATGTGTTCTGATCTGACCGCTACGCCTGAGCAGGTGTTGGCACTTTACTGTCGGCGTATCCGCATTGAAACCCTGTTTGATACACTGAAAAACAAAATGGGAGCTTTCAACTTTCATTTCTGGAGTCGCTATCTGCCCCGGCATTCCCGTCAGGCCAAATCCAATAAACAGCTCAAAACGCCATTGTCTGAACATGTCGATAAAGTGATCGCCTGTTGGCGGGCGATGGAAACCTTTGTGTTCTGTGCCAGTGTAGCGACGGGGATATTGCAGCTGTTTTCCCTACGTTATCACGAGAGTTTATGGAAACAGCAAGTGCTGTATTTACGTACACGCTCACGGGAATTACCCTCAGAGAATACGGTGCGGCAGATTTTAGCGCCGCTGTTAGCACGGCATTTATGGCAGAGTCGCCAAAATACCCTGTTGCAGGAAATTCGGCAGGCGCTGGAGGGGGAAGAGGAGCCTGATAAGTCTCTGTTTGGCTAAAAGCACTAAAATCAGAGAGGTAGAGGGAAGATTCGCTCTGTTAGTAGGAACGCAGAGAGCCTTGGGCTGCTGGAGAACTTCTGTCTGTAGAGCACCCAAGAGGGCTGGTTATATCCGACATTCCGCATAGTCATCCCACTATTCATGAATATATCCTCTCGTAGGGTGTTCCGAGCAGTGCAATCACTTGTCGGTGCTGATCATTCATATTTAAAACAATGAGTTGCTGTTGATTGATTCGGGTGAGGCTGAATAATAATGTCAATATGTTATCCTGATTCCATTTGATGACATTCCAGGTGTTTTCCGATGACCGTGAACATTGTTGAACAAAACAGCTCCCAAGTGACTCTCCAACTGACCTTTGATATAGGCGGCGATTTACTGGCCACAGAAGAGCGCATCCAGTCAGTTTTAAATGATGCAGGCTGTGCAGTAACAGCATTATCACTGGCAGAGTTTGATACAGATGGTAGCCCACTAATCACGGGTGATGTTAAGTGGACACGCCGTTGCCGCAGCCCCAAGACTTACCAGACGCCCTATGGATCAATTCAGGTTGAGCGCAATGTCTATCAACATAGTCGGGGTGGAAAAACCTTTATTCCTCTGGAACAGTCTGCGCGGATTATCCGTAGCGCGACCCCGCGCTTCGCCAAACAAGTGACTAGCAAGTATGCCCGACTGAATGCCGCTGAGGTCAGTGCCGATTTACGTGACAATCATGGTCGTTCCGTAAGCCGGGGCACTTTGCAGTTGTTAGCGGAAAGTGTGGGCAGTATTGCTCAATTAAAAGAAGAAAGCTGGAATTATGAGATACCCCCGTTAGACAGCGTTATTAGTACAGTGGTTTGTAGTTTGGATGGCGCTTATCTGCTAATGGCCAATGATGGCTGGCGCGAAGCCATGGTTGGAACGCTTTCTCTCTATGATGCTGAAGGCGAACGTCAGCATACGACGTACTTTGGTGCATCCCCCGAATATGGCAAAGCTGAATTTCTTAAACGCTATGAACGCGAATTGAAACAGCTAAAAGCCCGTTACCCTAAGGCGTTTTATCTGGGAATTGCAGACGGTGCAAAAACGAATTGGACTTTCCTGTCTGAACAAACAGATCGTCAAATGCTGGACTATTTCCATGCCACGGAGTACTTAGCCAAAGTTGCTCACGCCGCTTATCCACAAAAAACAGGCAAGCCCCAGCGGAAAGCCTGGTTAGCTGACCGGCGGCATCAACTCAAACATGAAGTTGGGGCTGCTCAGGCCATACTGGATGAATGTAAAGGCTTCAGACATAAACGTAGCCTGAGTCGGTTAGCTCGTGAAGAACTGGAAGCGACCATTACCTACTTTGAAAACCAACTCGACCGTATGGACTATGCTACCCATACACAACAAAAGCTGCCGATTGGATCTGGGGTAGTAGAAGCGGCTTGTAAAACGTTAGTAAAACAGCGTTTTTGTCAATCAGGGATGCGGTGGAAACAGACTGGCCTCAAAGCCGTGATGAGTCTCAGAGCACTCGCACTGACTCCGGGAAGATGGGAGCAGTTTTGGGAAAAGCTTCAAAAATTTGGAGTGCCAAGCCTAGCATGAACATTATTTATCAGCCTCACCCAGACAAGCCGTAGAAAAGCTGGCTTACCATCAATACGAGCTGGCGCGTTGTAACCGCCATATGAAAACGCATGGCCAGCGCCGCGTTGATAAATGCATTGATTACGAGCAGAAACGTATCTCTCGTTATCAGGCTATTGTCGATAGTCAGACACAACATC
>JBMZDK010000393.1:0-3219 GCA_049614265.1 Thiolinea sp. | reverse complement strand
CCCGGCATGACGGTATTAATCGAAAACTACCCGATGGAAATTCGTAAAACCCATAACAATGCTGTTAAAACACTAATAATCCACCCCAGAATTATCCGCAAGCAACAAAATAGTGAACAACATGGCTAAGGTAAAAACACAATATCACTGCACAGCATGCGGTAGCGTGCATAATAAATGGAATGGCCAGTGTTCTGATTGCGGGGAATGGAATACACTTGAAGAAAGTATTGCCAGCACTTCCCAAGTGCCAAAGAGTTCACGCTTTACCGGCTATTCCGGCGAACAGATCGCCATTCGCTCACTGAAAGATGTTCAAATTCAGGAAGACCCACGCACCGCAACATCACTCCCGGAACTGGATCGGGTGTTAGGCGGAGGATTGGTTTCCGGCTCAGTGATTTTAATTGGTGGTGACCCCGGCATTGGCAAATCGACAATCCTGCTACAAACGCTTTGTGAACTGAAAACGATTAATAGCTTGTACGTAACCGGCGAAGAATCTATGCAGCAGGTTAGCCTACGCGCAAAGCGACTAGATTTACCCGCCGATCATTTGCGGTTACTCACAGAAACCTGCGTTGAGACTGTTTTGACACTGGCACAAAGCGAACGCCCCCAACTGATGGTTATTGACTCTATCCAGACACTATTTACCGAACAATTGCAATCCGCCCCTGGGTCAGTTAGTCAGATCCGGGAATCGGCCGCTCAGCTGGTACGCTTTGCGAAACAAACCCAGACCATTATGTTTATTGTCGGGCATGTAACCAAGGAAGGCACGCTGGCTGGCCCCAGGGTACTTGAACATATGGTAGATACAGTTTTGTACTTTGAAGGCGATCCCGGAGGGCGCTACCGCATCTTGCGCGCAGTTAAAAACCGCTTTGGCGCGGTCAATGAGCTTGGCGTTTTTGCAATGACTGAACAGGGTTTGAAAGGCGTCAGCAACCCTTCAGCCATTTTTCTTTCCCGTCATGAAGAACCTGTACCTGGCAGTGCAATCATGGTGACACGCGAAGGCACACGCCCTCTGTTAGTCGAAGTACAGGCACTGGTTGACAACAGCCATGGTGGCCATGCACGGCGGGTTGCCCTTGGGCTGGAACAAAACCGACTGGCTATGCTGTTAGCAGTACTACACCGACATGGTGATATCCCCATGTTTGATCAGGATGTATTCATAAATATCGTTGGTGGCGTCAAAATTTCAGAGACTGCTGTCGACTTACCGCTTTTAATCGCCGCTTTATCCAGTTTTCGCAATCGCTCATTGCCCAATGACGTGGTAATATTCGGGGAAGTAGGTCTGGCAGGTGAAATACGCCCGGTACCAAATGGCGAAGAAAGACTGCGTGAAGCAGCAAAGCATGGTTTTAAACGAGCCATCATTCCAAAAGCCAACAAACCTCACCAATCCATTAAGGGACTGGAAGTGGTTTTAGCAGCGCGATTGGAAGATGCGATTGATGCTTTGATGTAAAATTACAACACGCTTATCGCATATTTGTTGACTCTAAACCACATATATAATACTTTTACATATGTCTCAGGGCGTAATTTTATTCACAAATTCAGGATTAGTCCGCCCAAGCGAGCTTCGATGCTGGATCCCATTTTTCAAATGTTCTTGAAGAAAACGATTATGAATCGCTTACCTGCATACTCAGCCAGGGAGTTTAATATTGTCTTTTACTGATTTAGGCTTACAGGAAAGTCTGGCTGCGAATATTGAAGCAGCCGGTTATGAAAGCCCGACGGAACTGCAGGAGCAGTTAATCCCGCTAATGGTGCAAAGGAAAAGCACGTTGGTATGGACGCAGTCTGCCGCCGGTAAAACCGGTGCGTTTTTAATTCCGGCTATAGATTATATCCTGAATCATCCGATGGAAGAGCATCAGGGAGCCCGAATTCTGATTCTTACATCACGCAGAGATCGGGTAAATCAAATCACCTATACAGTAAAACGCTTATTAGGTGAAGAACAACAAATCCGCACAGGATTTATTGTCAGTGGACGCCCATACCAGCCACAAATGCGCTTGCTGCGACGCCCACTGGATTTAATGATTGCCACACCAGGGCGGTTAAATGATTTAGTTGATAATAATAAAGCAGATTTTTCTAATATCGAATTACTTATTATTGATGATTTAACAGCAATCCATAAAAAAGGCTTGTCTGAGCTAATTGACAAAATTGTTGAACAAAAGCCAGCAGAGACACCTGTTGTTGCATTTGTGCGACACGACACGGATGTGACTCCTTATGCCCAAAAGCTTTTACCTGGTGCTGACGAAATCACCATTGAAGATGAAAAGAGCCTGTTGTTACAGCTCCCACAGGTTACTCATCTTGCCGATGATTTCACACATAAATTAGCCCTAACTGATCATCTGCTGGACAATCTCAATCACAAACCCACCGTAATTTTCACCAATACCTCTAAAACAGCAAAAGCATTAGCGGATAGCCTGGCAAACCATGGACATACAGCAGACGCCACTCATTTACTGGATGAAGAAGAACGCAACCTGGAAGCCTGTCCGATCCTAATCGTTCCTGACCAGGAAAACTTTGTTCCCGATATGGATGGCCATACCCCCGTCATCCATTTTGAAATACCGGATAAGATTGAAACTTACCAACAACGCTTACAACATGTTTTAGGCACTGATGGCAGAACTGAAAACGTTGCATTGCTTGCAAGTGGTTCTGACCGGGACAACCTGAAAAAAATTGAAGAATTTCAGGGTGAAGCAATTGAAAAACGGAATATTCCCGGACTCGAACCTAAACAAAACAGCCGGGGCAAAGGCGGACAGAAACCCGGGCGCAAACCTCAGAAGAAAGCAGGCGGACAAAACCCTCGCTCACGCAATAAGCAAGGGCCTTCTTCAGGGGGAAGCAATGCTGCTGATAAGCAACGTGCACGCAAAGGCCCATATGGTCGCTTGAACGGTGGCAACCAGCGAAAAACAACAGGCAACAAGCCGCGGGGAAGTAACGAGGGCGGAAATTACGAAATTGGTAGCTGGGAAAAGCAAGACTACGCCCCAAGACAACCCAATGCAGATAAAAAAGTTGTTATTCGCTACAAAGAGAAGAAGCGACGCACACTGATCAAATAAAACCCAATCACTACAAGCATAAAGCGCTCTTAATAATGACAATCTTATTCAGAGCGCTACACGGATATCTATAGCAGAACCCAACTAA
>JBMZDK010000392.1:0-3224 GCA_049614265.1 Thiolinea sp. | reverse complement strand
GAAAAGCTGTGTTATATCGGCCCGTCGATGGCGAATGATGCACGCAGTGAGTTAGCGGCGATGATGGCGGAGGTCACGCCGGGTGATTTGACACGCACGCTGTTTACTACTGGCGGCGCGGCCGCGAATGAAAACGCCATTCGGTTAGCGCGCCACTACACGGGGCGGCAGAAGATTATCACCCGCTATCGCTCTTATCATGGCGCGACCGGCGGCGCGCTGGCCTTAACCGGTGACCCGCGTACCTGGTTGAATGGCGGCCAGAATCAAGGCGTGGTGCGTATGCTTGATCCTTACACTTATCGCACACCAACCGGTCATAAAGACCCGGCAGATTGTCCGGTATGTCAGGGCGGGCCGCATCTGGAAGAAATCCTGATGTATGAAAACCCGAACACTGTAGCAGCAGTAATACTGGAAACGATTGTCGGTACTAATGGTGTGATTGTGCCGCCCGATGGCTATCTGGAATCGATTCGTGAGGTGTGTAGCAAGTACGGTATCTTGCTGATTTGCGATGAGGTGATGGCTGGGTTTGGGCGTACCGGAAAGTGGTTTGCCTGTGATCATTGGGACGTAGTGCCGGACATTCTGACCACGGCGAAGGGGATTAACTCCGGTTATGTGCCGTTGGGTACGATGACGGTATCAGAGCCGATTAGTCAGTGGCTGGAGTCGAATCTGTTCCCAGGTGGCCTGACCTACGCTGGGCATCCGCTGGCCTGTGCTACCGGCATCGCGTCGATTAAGGCTTATCACGAAGAGAATATTATCGAGCGGGCAGCGGAGAGTGGTCAGCTGCTGAAAGGCTGGCTGACGGATCTAATGGCTAAGCACCCTTCAATAGGTGAAGTGCGTGGCAAGGGGATGTTTGTTGGTGTGGAGCTGGTGAAAAACCGCGAAACGCGTGAGCCGCTGGTGCCGTTTAATGCGAAGGGGGAAGCAGCCAAGCCGATGAATGAGCTAATGAAGTTTGCGATGAATGAAGGGCTGTATCTGTCCGGCTTTTCTAATGTGATTCGGGTAACGCCGCCGCTGAATATTTCGCATGAGGATTTGAAGTTGGGCGTGGAGATTATGGATCGGGCGCTGGATATTGCGGATCGGTGGGTGGAGTGAGTATTTAGCATAGGGTGGCAGGCTTGTGCTGCCCCCTTATGAGCGCGCTACAGCTTATGGCTTTCCGCCAGCTTCTCTGCGATGTGTTCACCGGCTGTGGTATCGGGGAATTTAGCCTGCCCATTTTCGTCATAGCAGCTGGGTAACACACTGATTGGGGTGGCGCTGTCCGGGTCAGCAAAAAATGCAATGGAATAACGGTTTTTACTGGCGCGCATGGGCTGTACGCGATGCGGTGTTGAGCGGTAACGCTCGTTTGTCCAGCGCGCCATCAAGTCACCGGTGTTCACAACAATTGTGTCCGGGATATACGGTGCGGGCTGCCAGATACCATCAACACCTTCGACTTCCAAACCGCCAACATCATCCTGAAACAGCAAGGTTACGGTGCCAAAATCTGTATGCGCTCCGGCCCCCATTTCCTGATCACCGATTTCGCCGGTAATCACAGGGTAGTGTAGATAGCGTAATGCGATGTTTTCACCAAGGTGGGATTCCCGAAAGAAGTTGAGCGGGAGTTTTAGCGCAATCGCAAATGCCTCCATGACCTGATTCACGCCGTCAAGGCAGGCTGTAAACATGCTATTCGCCGTCCTCGTGAATTCTGCTGATGGCCAAAGCTCGGCATGATCTGAATTGGCGGGAACATTGCGCATTGTCATGGTTTCTTTCAAATCCGGATGCTTGCCGGAATCAAGACGCTGCCCACCAATCGCCTGATAACCATGATTTAATTCAGGGCGATAGGCACAACGGTTTTTTTGCTCGGTTGGTAGTGAAAAAAAATCAGCGCTTGAGCGAAACGCCTCTGCAATCATTGCATCATCAATCGCCAGGTTTTTGACATACATAAAGCCGACTTCGGAAGCTGCTTTATGCACGGCATCAGCGATTGCGAGTCGGCTTGCTTCATCACCCGTGTTAAATGCCTGGAAATCAATAATGGGAATAGTGTTCATGGCTCTGATTCAGATGTTGCTTAATTCTTTAATATTCGTTGGCTTCCCATCCAGGCTGGTTTGATTCCTGTCTGACCAATATTCTTCAATACCGTCCTGACCTTTATTTTTTGCCCAGTTACTGAGCACTTCTCTGTTTTCCTGATACTCGTATAGAGGAACGGCGAAGCCGCAGGATGATTGAATTAAGTCGATATTGAGAAGGAAAATCTGTCTGGCGCCGGGCTGTGGAGGGAATAGTTCATAGTATTCGGGCCATTTTGTGTCTCCCTTGTGAAACATTTCGGCCTGACCGTATAACCTCAGAATCTCTGGTTTGCCGTTAAATGCGCAGAACATAATGGTCATTCTTGGCTGTTCCTGGACATGTGCAGACGTTTCATTACCACTGCCAGTCAGGTTCAACCAAGCGACTGTTTTCTCATCAATGATACGGAAAGAGTCCATCCCTTTGGGTGAGATGTTTACCTTACCTGTGCTGGCGGCGGTACCGACAAAAAACATTTTTTGGTCTGATATAAAGTCCTGTTGTTTTGCCGACAAGCTTTCAAATTGCTTTCCCATAATGGCCTCCGGTGAGTCAGGAACTGTCTATGAATAATTTCCTGTTTTTCCACACTGTCATTTTTCGTTGGATCGCTGACAGACATGAGAAACATAGTCAATCTATGTGCCGAATGGCAGGCGGTGATCCGGCGGAAAAGGGCCAGTGGAAATCGGGAAGTTATTTGTAGACAGTTCCTTAATGTATGTTGATGCTTACATCATAGAGTATCAGGTCGGTGAAATCCTATACTGATACAAATGCTTATAATGCGGCGCCATTCGCCGGTAAACCCGTTGTACCCGCTCTGGTGTGTTCTCCAGCTCGACATAACGTCGCTTCTGTGCGACTAAGCCGGTGGATTGTGCCAGATTGGCATGAAACGAACCGCCATCCCACCAGCTATGCTCAGACGGATCGCCGCCAGCTTCCCAGCTCAGTGCCTCCTCAATAAACGGAATTCCCACAGCCTCACAAAATGCCTCAGTCATGCCATGTGGATTTTCCAGCAGATCGTCGCTATCAATCACTGGCGGTGGTGTGCCATTAAGCGCAGTCAGTAAATCAAACAGTGCGCGCTGTTCCGGGAAACCGACTTCCAG
>JBMZDK010000391.1:0-3239 GCA_049614265.1 Thiolinea sp. | reverse complement strand
CTGGTGACTCTGACCAGTTTACCCTGAGGGTTCTCAATCTGATAATGCAGGCCACGCAGGATGCCGTGTCGGGAACGACTATGGTTATCCTGAACAAAGTTCATTGTCAGACCATGTTCAGCAAAGACTTGCTGGTTGTAAGTTTCCATAAAAAAACCGCGCTCATCACCAAATACTCTGGGTTCGATGATCAGGACGTCAGGAATTTTGGTTGGGGTAATCTTCATACAGTTGTCAGTGCCGCCAGATAAAGGCCATAGCCACTCTTTTTCAGTGGTTCGGCGAGCTTTAGTAGTTGTTCAGTATCGATATAGTTCATTCGCCAGGCAACTTCTTCCGGTGAAGCAATTTTTAAGCCCTGGCGCTCTTCAATAACACGAATATAGTTTGAGGCATCCAGTAAAGAAGCATGTGTGCCGGTATCCAGCCAGGCAGTACCGCGTTTTAGCATTTCAACCTGTAACTGTCCTTTATCAAGGTATATTTGGTTGACGGTTGTGATTTCTAATTCACCGCGATCAGATGGTTTGACGTGCTTTGCAACATCAATGACCTGGTTATCATAGAAATACAGACCGGTGACTGCATAATTGGAACGGGGGTGAGCAGGCTTTTCTTCAATGCTTAGTGCTTTACCATTCTCATCAAAATCCACAACCCCATAGCGTTCAGGGTCACTGACATAATAAGCGAAGACGGTAGCACCGGTTTCCTGTTTCGCAGCAATCTGAAGGCGGGCTGATAAACCCTCGCCGTAATAAATATTGTCGCCCAGAATCAGTGTACAGGAAGAGTTGCCTAGAAATTGCTCTCCAATCAGGAAGGCTTGTGCGAGCCCTTCTGGTTTGGGTTGAATAGCGTATTCAATGTTGATGCCCCATTGAGAACCGTCTCCTAACAAATGTTGGAATTGCGCAGAATCATGCGGCGTAGTAATTATCAGGACATCGCGAATACCGGCCAGCATCAAAACAGTCAGCGGGTAGTAGATCATTGGCTTGTCATAAACCGGCATCAGTTGTTTGCTGACTGCCTGCGTTAACGGGTAGAGACGGGTGCCACTGCCACCAGCCAGAATAATACCTTTTCGTTTGGAATTCATCTTTCTAGGGTTGTTTGTCACAGAGGGGCTGATTGTAGACGATTTGACAATGAATGCATCAATTATGAGTCAAGTGGTTCATTTTTTGGTTAGTGTGAGGCGATTTTAGAATGAACGGTAATTGCTCAGCTGGCGTTCATCAATTGTAAATGCGGTCATTTTGCATAGCGTTTTTTTCGGGGTATGCCGCTGAATTATGTCAATGGACTTATGGAGCATGTACGCACTAAATTTGCACTCTCTTTCCGGCTTGTCCACAATTCCAGCTATGAAAATCTATGAAAATTACTCGCTGAAAAAACTGAATACTTTTGGTATTGATGTGCTGGCACGTTATTACTGTGTTGTGCGTAAGCTGGGCGGTCTGAAAAGTGTACTGAAGTGGCAACAGGAGCATGACGGTCTGCCGGTGCTGTTTCTTGGCGGCGGCAGCAATATGCTGTTTACCGATAATTATCCCGGTTTGGTAGTTCAGGTCAGTTTGCAGGAGAGGAAGGTATTAGGACAGGATGATGAGTATGTTTATATCCGCGCCGGAGCGGGTGAGAACTGGCACGATTTTGTCCGCTGGACGATTGCACAGGGCTATGGCGGGCTGGAAAATCTGTCCTTAATTCCGGGAACGGTAGGCGCGGCGCCGATGCAGAATATTGGTGCCTATGGTGTTGAGCTTAAAGACCGGTTTTACGAGTTGCAGGCAGTGGATTGGCGTACTGCTGAACTGCGTAAATTCAACGGTACGGACTGTCAGTTTTCATACCGTGACAGTTATTTTAAATCAGTAGAGCCGGAGCGCTGGTTAATTGGCGCTGTAGTTTTTCGGTTGCCCCTGGAACCACAGTGGCAAATTGATTATGCCGGTGTGCGTGAGAAGCTGGCGGGCCAGGAGTTAAGTGCTGAGCTGATAAGCGATACTATTTGCGATATTCGGCGCATTAAGTTGCCTGATCCTGTAGAAATTGGTAATGCAGGTAGCTTCTTCAAAAATCCAATGGTTACTGCAGAGCAGTGGTTGGGTTTGAAGCGAGTGTTTGCTGATATGCCGGGCTGGGAACAGGTGGATGGATGCTATAAGTTGTCTGCGGGCTGGTTGATTGATCGTTGTGGCTGGAAAGGTAAGCGGGAAGGTGATGCCGGTACTTATGAACATCATGCATTGGTACTGGTGAATCACGGAAATGCCAGTGGCAAAGAAATCTGGACGTTTGCGCAGCGTATTATGTGTTCGGTGAAAGACAAGTTCGGTGTCAGTCTGGAGCCAGAACCACGGGTAATTAGCCACGGCTTGTCATAGCGGTTAAAGTATTGCTTACTTTGAGGAGAAAATGATCTATGAATTCACTAAATCCATTAATTCCCCGCCAGCCGGTACCGGCCCTGAACGTCAGTTTGCTGGATGGCAGTCGGTTTGTATTGGGAGCTGAGCCAGGCAAAAACTTTGATATGGTGGTTTTTTACCGGGGTTTGCACTGCCCGGTTTGTGCAAAATACCTGATTGAGCTTGAGCGTCTGATGGATGATTATACGAACAGGGGGGTGAGTGTATTGGCGCTTAGCAGTGATACTGAAGAGCGCACGCGCAAAATGGCAGAGAAGGTAAAAGCAAATAAGCTTCGTTTTGCCCATGGTTTGAGCTTGGTGAGTGCGCGGCAATGGGGGTTGTATACCACCTTATCACGTGGCAAGACGTCGATTGGAATTGAAGAGCCTGCTTTATTCAGTGAGCCGGGGCTTTTTATCGTGCGCCCTGATGGCACTCTGTATTATGGCTCAACACAGACCATGCCGTTTGCACGGCCTGCGTTTCAGGATTTGTTGGGAGCGATAGACTTCGCGCTGGCAAATGATTACCCGGCGCGCGGAGAGTATACGGGCGAGGTTTAACTCACCCGCTACCGGTTGCCTGCCGCATATTATCCGGCAGGTAGGTTGCTAATTCGGGAACACCAATCAACACAAATACCATTAACACCATAATCAGAAACATGGGTATCGCCGCTTTGGCTATGAAATCCATCTCATGATCGGTCATTCCCTGTAATACAAACAGGTTGAATCCAATGGGCGGTGTGATCTGTGCCATTTCCACTACCACAACGATGAATATGCCAAACCAGATTACATCAATGCCTGCCTG
>JBMZDK010000390.1:0-3276 GCA_049614265.1 Thiolinea sp. | reverse complement strand
TGGCGGAGCAGTTTTTCACGATTCTTATCCGCGCCCTGCATCCATTCCTGTGCTATTTCAGCAATCAGATCAGGGTGGTCTTTCGCTATATCGTTCAGGTGGTTAGCCACTGAGCGCCTGACGTAGGATTCATTGTCATCCCGCAGTGCTGTTAACAGGGGCAGCGTTGGCAACGGGTCTTGAACCAGAGCGGTAAGCTGCATCCCCCAGGGCAATCGCGGGCGAGTCCCTTCTGATATCAGTCGGCGTACATGGCGGTTAGTATCATCTACCCATCCAGCCAGAATATTTAACGCCCGCTCCTGATCATCGAGAAGTAAATGGCGGATTTCAAACTCAGCAGTGAACCGCTTGGTCATTTCTTTCAGCACGGCCATGGCTTCGTCAAACGCTGTCCCGTAATGCTGACCCACTACCATGGTCAGAGGATAGATGCCCCAACCACGAATTCCCTGCTCGTCACTGCTTTGGCCTTCATTATCCAGAGTCTCGGGATGCAGCATCTGTAACAGAATTTGGTGCCGTACGGCGTGTTCAGCAGGCAATACAGCATGGATATGATCGGCAATGAGCTGTGAACGGTCTTTTAATTCCAGTTGTTCCAGCTGTGAAAGAATCGCGCTTTCAAAGGCTTGGCGCTCAAAACCGGGCAGGTGAAGCTGCAAATGCTGCGCAATACAGCGTACCAGTTGTGGTGAAAACAGGTTTTTAAAGGGTTCCATAGACGGCATGACCTCTGGACTGAGTGGTAACCGGGTAATGCATGAAATCAGCGGTATCAAATTCCCTCCGGTTTTGTGAACTATGATACTAAAGCCATTCCCGCTTTGTACTATATTTATGGAAAACATTGCGGGGATAAATAATGAAATACATTTGGCCGGTTATCGGCTTGCTGACCTTTTCAGCTTGTAGTGACAACAGCGCGACAGCGACACCAGCTAAGCCTGCTTATGATGAGAGCTGGTATATTAGCCCGGGCTGGCCCGGCGAATACCCGAATGGTTTCACTGTGCTGAAGGAGGGTGTGGTACTTGCTGGCCGCACGGCAATGAACAAACAGCTGGCGAAGTCCCTGCAGTGCCCGGTGCCACGTAAGGCGAATTACAATCAGTGGAACCATGAACGTGTCAAAGCAGATAAGCTGGAATTTGTTGCCGCTGCAAAAACCTTTCCGGTAACCATTAAACAGGGTATCAATGTGCCCGCAGTAGCCGGAGAGAAAGATGTAACGCTAAGCTTCAAGGCTGGTGAAACCCTGACTTATCTGACTTATATCGCTGAAGGCTTTGCTCTGATGCAGTATCAGGATGTGGAGTATCAGATTAATGAGGGTGATCTTGGCGACCAGGCCAGCTTTGGCGAAGGGCGAAAAATTATTGATGATCTGTGGGTGAATATTCCCTGTGCCGATGGACAGCGCGGCTGGATTTTATACGCAGAATTACAGGGGATGGATGGCATCGGTGAAACGGAGTACATGGAATATGGCGTGTCCGGCGATCTGACTGATTAAAGGTCCTCGAGAGTCGTAAGTTCTCCTGAGCTATTTCTAGCTCAGGTAGCATGAAATCCCTTAAAGTAAGCGGTGACCAAACACACTCACCCAAAGGGAGTCTCATGCTGACTGATTTGTACCACGTTTTCCATTTTTTTTAAAAGCGCCTTTTCACGTGAACGCAGTTGGTTGCTATTCACAGGCGTCGTTCTGAGTTTTCCTGCAGCACCAGAGATGATGGGTGTGACTTCGATGTGCCGTTACTGGCTATCCAACGAACAGGGTTATCATCGTCTTCTGCATTTTTTCCGGTCGGATGCTTATGATCTGGATGAACTACGCCGTTACTGGCACCGGTTTGTCATTCAGCATACCCCCGTTGTTGAGTACGCCGGGCGTTTAGTATTACTGGCTGATCATAGCTATGTAGTCAAGGATGGTGGTCGTATGCCCGGTGTGGTCTCACAGCGCCAGCTGTCTGAGACACAGAGTAAGCCGGGCTACTTTCGGGGACAATGTTGGGGCGCTGCCGGGGTTTTAGTCGGCTCCATTTCAGTTTGTTTTTGCCTGCCATTGACTTTGCAAATTCATCAGGGCTTTGAGCATCTGGGCCAGGAAAAAACTGAGGATTCGCTGGCAGAGCGGGCCGTTAGAATGACGCTGGATTTTGCAGTGCAGAATGAGCGGTTGGCCTGGGTTGTTCTGGATGCTTATTTTTCGGTAAAAACGGTCTTCCGGCTGGCTCATTCGGTGTGGTCAGTTAAGCATCAACAGCCTTACCTCCAGGTGGTGACACGCGCCAAAAAGAACTATGTGGCTTACTTCCCCCCACCGCCACACCCAACCGGGAAACGGGGCAGGCCCCGTGAATACGGTGATAAGCTGATTCTCAATGAAGCTTTTGATCATCTGCATCTGTTCAACAGGGTAGACATGGACGTTTACGGGCGCAATGAAACGGTACAGCTGATGGTCGCTAATCTGCTGTGGCGCCCTCTGGGGGAGTATGTCCGTTTTGTTTGGGCGGTCACCTCACGTGGCCCTATTATCCTGATGTGTTCTGACCTGACGGTAAAACCTGAACAAGTGCTGGCTCTCTATTGCCGTCGCATTCGGATCGAAGTCTTGTTTGATACCCTGAAAAATAAGCTGGGGGCCTTTCGTTTTCATTTCTGGAGCCGTTATTTGCCCCGGCACTCACGTCAGCCAAAGTCTACTAAACAAGTAAAGACACCACAGCCCGGGCATGTGGATAAAGTCATCGCTTGCTGGCAAGCGATGGAAACGTTTGTATTTTGTGCCAGCATGGCTACCGGACTGCTACAGCTGTTTGCGATACGCTATCAAACAGGGGTGTGGAAACAGCAGATACTCTATCTGCGCACTCGATCCAGAGAATTACCCTCAGAAAACACGGTACGCCAAATATTAGCTCCTTTGTTGGCACGGCATTTATGGCAATCTCGCCAAAACACCTGGTTGCTGGAAATTCGACAGGCACTCGAAGGTGATGAGGAACCGGATGAACTGATATTTCAGTAAATCCATTATAATCAGGGCAACACAGAAACGATGACAGCTGCAAAATTTAGCGCAGAGGCGCTAAACTGTACGAGAAGTTATCACTGTCGAGTAAGGTCGATAGTAGAACTTATATGTAATCTTTGAATTAGTGTTTTTCCCAAGAGAGTGTAAATCTAAGTATGTATCTGCCATTTAGTGGTTACAGATAATTCTGTAGTCGTTCATCAAATTCAATCATAAACCGGTTGAGTGCC
>JBMZDK010000389.1:0-3282 GCA_049614265.1 Thiolinea sp. | reverse complement strand
TCGGACGGCGACATCAATGAGACCTTGTAGCCCGCTTTCGCCATTTCGCGTGCGCAGCCAGCACCAATACCCTGACCGCTGCCGGTTATTATGGCGACTCGATTTGTTGTCATTTTTCAGCTCCTCCTGAATGCCGGGATTAGCATTAAATCTTACTGTTGAAGTCGAAGACTTCAATGCTTGCGGGGTAAAATTTTTTCATGTGTTACTGCATATTGACTGTGTTAGGCAGGAAGATTGAGTTGCCATGATACGCCAAAGCGGTCATTTACCCAGGCAAACTTTTGGCTGAAGCCGTAGTTGTCGGGAGGCATTAATATGCTACCTTCATCGGACAGCACGCTGAAGACGCGTTCAAGCTCTTCCTGCGTATCAAAGTCTACGAAAATGGAGCTTGATGGGGTGAAGGAAAATTCGTGCTCGATTGGGCTGTCGGAGCACATGAATTCGCGCCCACAGAGGGTGAAAGTTGCTACTTTGATGGTTCCGGTTGGGCCGGGTTCGGCTTCGGTATATTTTTCGATTTGGACTATGCTGGAGTCGGGGAAGGTAACGAGGTATAGGTCTAGTGCTGCCTGGGCTACGCCGTTTTGGAACATTAGGAAGGGTTTGGCTGTTGTCATGATGGTTCTCCTTGCTTGCGTCCTTATTTAAGGTAATCGGCATTGTACTGAAAAATACACTCTGATGATTTTATGCGAGTACTCCTCCAGTATTTGTTGGTCTTGACTTAAGGTTCGCTGGACTTCCAGTCCTGATCGGTTGCAGGCTCATTGGCGCAGCACATCCTCAATGGTTTGTGGCATAGGTTCTGCTATTTGTTCCGTTTGGGTGAGCGCGTAGATGCGCCGCAGATTATCCAATGATTCCCATAGTAATAAAAATTGCCGCAGGGAGATTTGCCCGCTGAGTTCAAGTTTTTTGATGGTGGATGCGGGTACGGTGAAGCGCCTTGTTAGCAGTTTAGTTGCTATCGCTGTTGATTAAAAATGAAAACTCATTCTTATGGCAGGTAGCCAGTACATTCCCATCAGGACTCATTGCCATCACCTCACCTTCAATCGCTACACTATCACTATAATCCGTCAAACTATATAGCTGCGTCTTTTCTGTATCACAGCCAAAATGATCCTTAAAAAAGTACCGGGCTTGAGGGTCTACCCTAACGGCTGAGTTAAGCGCGATAGGTGGATATTTTTTGATAGCCCCATTAGCCACATCCACCAAAATGACAGGAGAAAACAGCTTGTTTTCATCACTGGATCGATATTGAGTATTCCAGAAGATAATATGTTTTTCATCCGCGCTGAAAGTGATGGAGTAAGGGTCAAAATACGCATAGTCATCCCGGTAGAGCGTACCGGGCGGGAAAACTTGCTCGAACCCTTCATAAATATCAGCTAGGTTTTTACTCCACATTAACTGAAGTCCCTCACCTGTACGCCTGATCAAAGAAAACTGGCTGTCGTTACGCAATAATAAATAGTTATCCGCCAGATATACCTTGTCCACTTGTATATCACTAAATTCCGTTTGGCCGACCATTTTTTTACTGGCGTAATCCCATTGGTTAATCGTTACTTTTTTATCGAAAACACCTACCAGGAAAAAAACATTACTTTTACGGTCGAGTTGACTAATTAAATGATTTGCCGCTGAGAAAAAATTTATATCCCATAAATCAACCCATTCCATAATTTCAGCGGGTGGCTTTTTTTTTGGCTGGGGAGGGGGGTCGGAAGCAAGGTGGTAATTATAAAGAGTAAGAATTTTTCCATTATGGAGCGTTTGGGTATTTCTACCCCACCATTCCTCTGGCATCCAGTCTTTGTAATTGAGAAATTCACCTTCTAGCCCAAATTTACATAATGAGAATTCATTATCTACTGTTTGGGCTGTATATAAATCATCAAAATCACCAAGCTCTAGCACCCATCCCCCCATATAACCTTCACATGATCTTTTAACTTTATCTTTTTCTTCAAAACTCCAAGAAATCATGGGGTAGCCAACCATACCCGAAATAATAAGCTTTTTTTGATTAGGTGAAAATACTAGATTTAGATACCCACTACCACCATCAGCAGCATCATTATAATCTGTAATAATCGTTTTGCTTTTTAGCTTGCCAGTATCAACATCCCATATTCGGATAGTTCCTAAGTTTTCTTCATAAAGCTGAAATAATGCAAATAAATCACTATTGCCATTAAACTGAAATGCACGATTGAATCCAGGAACGTCTTCTTCTGGAAGCTGGGTTATTCTTATAGTTTCAAATTTTGGCAAAACATCAGCAGTGACGATGGAGTTTGGGTCAGTGGAAATTGCAATGACAGCCGCCGCTGTTAATATTTTACTAAGTAGCGACATCTATATTTTCCCACAGCCTTTCAATTGATTAAGATGAACAAATTCCCCTCCTTTTCTTTCAAATTTTTCAACAGTATCTTTAAGTTGCTGGAGGCCATCTGAGTTATGCATATGTACAGATAGTACGCCTCCACTGCTCAACACCTTTTCACGTTCTTTATCTAGCTGTGAGTTATACTTAGATCCTATGCTACATGATGGCACATCATGTTGGTCAAAGGAGCCAAATCCTTTGTTTCTATCGCAAAGAGTACCTCTGGCGACTATATTGGAATTCCCCTTTATTTCGGCCTTTTTACCTTCGCCATCTATACCCCATGACCATGCGATAATCGACTGATCCACAAATGAAGGAGGATTCTTGTCAAGTTTGTTTTTAGCTTCACCATGCCATCCAAATTTCTCGTTTAGCCTGCTTTGCATATCTTGTATATTTACAGGATTTGCTCCTTTGTGTGGAAAAAGTGTGGCAGGCAGGTTTTTTTGAGCAAGATAATCTGTTAACGCCTTCATTTTCTGGCTTGATGAATCCAGGTCATCAATTGAGATAGCCAATACTTTATCACTTGATTTAAATTTACAGTGACTACTATTTGTACCTGTACTGTTCGCAGTATTCATCAACTGGGCAAACCGTAGAGCTTCCTGGTCTAGCTTTTTGTTGTCAGATAAGTTCGAGGTTTTCCCCATCAATCGTGATCCAAAATTTCTTGAGGGATTTACTTCAGTCATTATTGGGACTCCTTTTCTGTTTACTCCTACAAGAATAGTTTGCTACCCAATTATTTCATGGCAAGTAGATAAATGGTTTAAAAGCCAAGCCCGGCGATATCATGCTAACGCCAAAAACAGCGGCGCATTTATGCGTCCGACTGATTTTTCTTGTTAGGCTTTGGAAAATACAATTCG
>JBMZDK010000388.1:0-3291 GCA_049614265.1 Thiolinea sp. | reverse complement strand
CCATTATGACGATATCCATCGGCAGTGGTTATCGCTCACATCCGCTGGATCTGGGTGATGTGGATAATTTTTATGTCCTGATTGACCGCGATGTTTTTACGGCGCGTGACTCGTCAGCTGACGCTATTATCACTCATGATGACCTGAAGGTTGCTGACCCCGGTGGTGCAGGTATTGGCGGTAGCATTTTAGAATACCCGACCATGAGTGGCTGGCGTATGCCATTAAAGCACCACGGTGAGAAGGTACTCGCTTCATCGCTGACCTTTTTGGATAAGATTATGTTTACCACCTTTGCTCAGGCAGAGGCAGATGGTTCCGATAGCATCGTTGGGCCATGCTCGCCATTGGTGACGACATCGCGGGCCTATGTGCTGGATATTCTGACAGGTAAATCAGTGGCTAATCTGAACCGGGTGGAGACAACCAATCAGTCTGGTGAAAAAATCAAAGAAAATGATGCTTTTGTTGTTGCCGGATTTGGTGAAATTCTTGATACCCCACAGTTAATTTTCAGCAAGCTGACTAACTCACAGAATGGTGCCTGTGAAAAAGGTGACTGTCAGCAGAGTGTCAGCGTGCGGATTGGTAAGCTTGATGTGCCTGTGCTTGACCTGGACAACACAGAGAATAAAACAGATGCCCGATACAGCGAGATGGTGGATCTGACTAAGCTCTTACCGCGCCTCTACTGGCGGGATAATGAAGTGAGTGAGTCAGGGGAAGGCTATGCTGGCGGGCATAGTGGGAGTGATCCTGATGGCGGTAGTAGTCCGTAGCTGATTCAGCAATGAAGTCATCATTCAAATATTGTGATGTCCTGCCGTTATCTTTGTGGTTCCGGCGATTGTCTGTCCTCAGGTTAGCGTAGCGCATCCATAATTTGTGTTGGCAGGAATAATCATTTTGGTGACACGGAGGTAAGAATGATATTCTGCCGGTATGTCATGGACTGAGTTCACTCAACATCCGAATTTCCCTCTCTGGGTATTGCTTGCGGGGCTGGCAGTTGCCGTTGTAGCCGGAATTTCAGCCTGGAGAAAAGCACGTTTTTTCCAGCGGAGCCAGGTTGCCCAGGCGGAAGTGGTGTCTTTTGATAAACGTTCTGCGCTGGAAGGTAACGTGTGGCGGGCTGTTGTGGAGTTTACCGATGCGCGGGAGGCAATACATCAGTTAGAATATATTGGTTCCGGCCCTTATCCGCCTTTTGCCAAAGTCAAAAAGCTCAAAGTTTATTATGACCCCCAAAATCCTGGTAAAGCTTATGCCTACTCCTTCTGGAAAGTCTGGAGTATGGAGTTGTCTCTTGGCTTTATTGCATTGCTGATGATCCTGATTGGGGTGGGCAATTGGTCTGCTTAGCACATTTTTGACGCCAGTCGATCAGATAATTCATCCAACTTCCGACACCCTAATTGCACCATATTGTTCCTTAGATCTTCCTGCAAAATTTCAATTACATGCGCGCCACCAGCTTCACCCAACGCTGACACTCCAAACATAAACGGGCGGCCGAGCATGACAAAATCAGCCCCGAGTGCCAGTGCCCGGATAATATCCAGACCGGTACGTACTCCACTATCAAATACAATAGTAAGCTGATCACCTACTGCCTGTTTTATGGCCGGTAAAACGTGCAATGCCGCCGGAACACCATCGCACTGCCGTCCACCATGATTAGATACGACTACGCCATCCAGGCCTATTGCAGCTATCTGTTGCGCTTCTTCCTTGTCCAATACACCTTTCACCAAAATCGGCCCGTCCCATTCATCTCGCAGTGTTTTCAGGTAGTCCCAGTCCAGTGTGCCACCCAGATTCTGGCCTATGAAACTGGTCATATTCTGCATGTCTTTACCGTCAGCGTATTTTTCCATGCCCCGGAATCTCGGCAGCCCATGTTTCAGAGTGCGTAAGGCCCATTCTGGCCGGATAGCAGCGTGGTAAAGTGTGCGCAAATTGGTTTTTGGCGGTACGTTTACTCCGGCCCGGCGCTGGCGCTCCCGACAACTACCGGTCGGTACATCTGCTGTTACCAGCAGCGTGGTAAAACCGCTGTCTCTGGCTCGCTTCAATATATCCTGTCGCATTTCTTTCTGCTGCGGTGGATATAACTGGAACCAGCCCATGCCGTCCGTTAGTGGGCCAATGGTTTCCGGGCTTTCTGTCGCGACTGTGCCAAGACTATAAGGAATGCGGTATTGTGCCGCTGCTCGCGCCAGTATTTTTTCTGCTTCCGGCCACATTAAACCGGTCAGGCCCACCGGAGCCACGCCGAAGGGAAGGGCGTACTTAATACCAAAAAGAGTCGTTGCAGTTTCCGGCTCAAACTGCCCTTGCATAAACCGGGGAGTCAGTGTCACTTCGGCGAACGCATTCCGGTTGCGTTGCACAGCATCTTCCAGTCCGGTTCCACTATCCAGATATTCCCAGGCAAAATGCGGAATACGTTTTTTGGCTTTCGCCGCCAGATCAGATATAGCGGGGTATGTTGTATGCAAGTCCCGGGACATAGCGATTTACTCCGTATGTTTAGAATTCTTCTATCATACAGTCGGACGTCTATGAACACATGACAAGAACTATTCAGAATTATGCGCCAGCAAATTCAGCACGAACCCATGCCTTAAACGCCTCAACCTCAGCAGATACCGGCTCTTCAATGACCGTTTCCGTTTTAACTAAAAAGTGGGACTGGTGTAAGGGTACCGGCTCACCAACGATACAGATCGGGCTGCCTGTTTCAATCAGCCTTTTGGCAAAGCGTTCAATGAGTACCGCACATCCACCGTTATCTGAAGCAACAAGCTCGCAGGCCAGTACTGAGGTATCCACCTGCAGCCAGTTAGCACCACCTATAACTGTATTGGAATCATGCCCAAAGTGATTCATGTAGCGAGACCAGTGATCATCGAACCCGACGATATGAATCGGCTCCAGCTGATGCAAGTCGCTTACCGAGGTAATGTTACGGCTGGTTTGCTGGCCGCAAACCGGCACAATAAATTCATTCGGCATTTTTTCAGAACGCTCCCCCTGTCGGTTGTTTGACGCCAACACAATATCAACATCGACCTTTTGATTATCCACGGGATCAGGCCAGATGGATGTCGTCAGCTTAAGCTTAATATTGGGGTATTGCCGATGAAAGTCACTCAATCCCGGGGCTAGCCATGTCAACACTGCCATAGATCCCCGCACGACGATCGTTTGCTTAATATCAGAACCAAATAAACCATAAGTACCGTGGGTCAGTTTCTCTAAGCCTTCGCGCACGGAGGGTAGATAAGC
>JBMZDK010000387.1:0-3315 GCA_049614265.1 Thiolinea sp. | reverse complement strand
TATGCCTTCAAGCCTGCCCAAACTGAGCAGGCTTGAAGGCTATGAAAGGTTCACTCTGATCGCTGTCGTACTGCTTCGAACAAACAGACTCCAGTTGCCACCGATACATTTAAACTCGATACCTGCCCTGCCATCGGTATCGAGATCAGAAAATCACAGCGCTCTTCAGTCAAACGGCGGATGCCTTTGCCTTCAGCACCCATCACCAATGCGGTTGGGCCTTTCAGATTGGCCTGAAACAAATTCTGCTGCGCTTTATCGCTGGTTGCGGTAAGCCAGATACCGCGATCTCTGAGCTGATCCAGTGTACGTGCCAGATTAGTGACGGTAACAAACGGTATGGTTTCTGCTGCACCGGAAGCAACCTTGCGGGCAGTGGGTGTCAGGCTGGCTGAATTATCACGTGGCGCAATAACCGCATGTACTCCTGCACCATCACAACTACGTAGACAAGCCCCGAGGTTGTGAGGGTCAGTGACACCATCCAGCACTAGTAAAAACGGTGCTTCTTCCAGATTATCCAGTAAATCGTAGAGGTCATTTTCGGTAAACGTTTTTGCCGTCATGTACTCGGCGACAATACCCTGATGGCGATGGGTTCCGGCATATTTGCCCAGTTGCTCTGCATCAGTCGGCAGACTGCTCAGCCGACAATCACCAATCAGTTCCTGTAGCTTACCCAGGCGGTTTTTCCGCGCCTGTTTGTCAATCCAGATACGTCCAATGTTTTCCGGATCATTACGCAATGCACTTTCCACTGCGTGAATACCATAAATAACCGTTTTTGCCATGATTTGTATTCTCAGTGTTGTTCTGTGGGCGGTTTAGCTGCGTTTCTTGCTGCGTGATTTGCCTTTGTATTTTTTGCTGCGTCCTTTAGATGCTTTAGTGCTCTCATTCAAGACAAAGTCGATTTTGCGCTCATCCAGATCTACCCGCACCACTTTTACCTCAATCGGGTCACCGAGGCGGAAGATGCGCCCGGAACTCTCGCCGGTGAGACGATGGCGTACCGGATCAAATTTGTAATAATCATTGGTTAAAGCGGTGACATGTACCAGGCCTTCAACATAAATATCACTCAGTTCAACAAATAAACCGAAGCTGGTGACCGCTGAGATAATTCCGGCGTAAGTTTCGCCGACATGTTCCTGCATATACTCACACTTCAGCCAGGACACCACATCGCGGCTGGCGTCATCTGCACGGCGTTCAGCCATCGAGCAGTGCTCACCCAGTGTCTCCATATCGGCAATGGAATAACGGAAACCTTTGGCTTTGCCTTTCTGCAGGATATGGCGGATAGCACGGTGTACCAGCAAATCAGGATAACGGCGGATCGGCGAGGTGAAGTGCGCATAATCCTCATGAGCCAAACCAAAGTGGCCGATGGTTTCCGGGCTGTAGACGGCTTGCGATAAGGAGCGCAGTAACACGGTTTGAATCAGGTGGGCATCGGGTCGTCCCTGTACATTGGATAATACACGCGCATAGTCCGCCGGTTCCGGTTCCATACCGCCGCCCAGTGACAGGCCAACACCTGAGAGAAAAGTACGGACATCTTCCAGTTTTTCGATTTTTGGCTGATCATGAATCCGGTGTAGTGCCGGGATTTCATGTTCCTTGAGGAAACGGGCGGCACAGACATTCGCCAGGATCATGCACTCTTCAATGATTTTATGCGCATCGTTGCGTTCGGTGGGCACAATCTCAGCTATTTTGCGATCTTCACCAAACACAATACGGGTTTCGGTGGTTTCGAAGTCAATCGCTCCACGCTCATAACGCTGTTTGCGCAGACAGTGGTACAAGGCATAGAGATCATCAAGGTGATCAATAATTCCGGCATATTCTTTGCGCAGCTTTTTGTTTTTATCGACCACCAGTGCGGCCATTTTGGTATAAGTCAGGCGCGCAGCGGAATGCATAACCGCCTCATGGAATTCATAAGACAACACATTGCCGTTGTCAGCCACCCGTGCCTCACAGACCATACACAAGCGATCCACGGCAGGATTCAGCGAGCACAGGCCATTCGACAGCGCTTCCGGCAGCATAGGAATGACTTCGCCGGGGAAGTACACCGATGTTGCCCGTAACAGTGCTTCTTTATCCAGCACACCATCCGGTTTCACATACGCTGAGACATCGGCAATGGCCACCAGCAAACGCCAATGCTTGCCTTCGCGTTCACAGTACACGGCATCATCAAAGTCACGCGCATCTTCACCATCTATGGTAACCAGCGGCGTATTGCGTAAATCCAGACGGCCTTTTTTCGCTTTTTCAGGCACTTCTTTGCCGAGTCGGGAAGCGGCTCTTTTGACGTTTGCCGGCCATTCAAACGGCAGGTCATGACTACGCAGGGCAATACCAATTTCCATCCCCGGTGCCATGTGGTCACCGAGTACTTCGATGATTTTACCCATTGGCTGAGAGCGTTTAGTGGGCTGTTCCACAATGGCGGCGACCACGATCTGGCCGGATTGTGCGTCGTTGGTTTGATCGGGGGGTACCAGAATATCCTGGCTGATGCGTTTGTTATCCGGGACTACCAGTGCAATACCATTCTCAATCAGGAAACGGCCAACCACCTGTTCTGTGCCGCGCTCCAATACCTCAATTACATTGCCTTCGCGGCGTCCCTTGCGATCAATGCCGCGGACGCTGGCGAGGATACGGTCACCGTGCAATACGCGGCGCATTTGTTTGGCATGCAGAAATAAATCATCGCTGCCGTCATCCGGGATCAGGAAACCGAAGCCATCGGCGTGGCCCATTACCCGCCCGGAAATCAGGTCGGTGCGTTTCACCGGTATATATTGCTTGCGGCGGTTAAATAATAATTGCCCGTCACGTTCCATTGCGCGCAGGCGTTTTTTCAGTGCATCGAGATCCTGTTCTTCATGCAGACCAAGCGCTGTGGATAAGCTGAAAAAATCCAGCGGGTGATCACTGTTGCCCAATACAGTGAGGATTATCTCGCGGCTGGGAATAGGGTTGTCGTATTTTTCTGCTTCACGGTCACTATAGGGATCGTTTAATTTCAATTTTTTTCCTTTTTATATCGGTAAGCCCATAGCCTGTTTCAATTACGAACAATGACTTTAATGGCTATTATTCATTTCGTGGGGCAAGAATAACAAAAACTGTGAATTTGTGTTTGACAAAAAACAAAGCCACCTCTATTATTCGCAGCACTTGACGGCGGCACGATACCGCATCAGGGCCGAAGTGGCGGAATTGGTAGACGCGCTAGCTTCAGGTGCTAGTGAGCATTAGCTCGTGGAGGTTCAAGTCCTCTCTTCGGCACCA
>JBMZDK010000386.1:0-3323 GCA_049614265.1 Thiolinea sp. | reverse complement strand
CGGTACCCGGATCGGTTTCGTTATCGGTACCCGGATCGGTTTCGTTATCGGTACCGGAATCACTTCCATTGTCTGTGCCGGAATCTGTATCTTCAGAATCTTGGCCGTTTGGTGGCGTTTCAGGCTGTGTTTGTTTTGGCGGATTTCTATCTATCCTGAGTGCAATAATCTTTCCATCAGTAATTTTTCTACCAGTTACCCGTATCAGATTCCCAACCAGTAGTTTTTCAAAATTAATGGGTAGCCCTTCTGTTTGATTGTAATCAAGAATAATTGTGCTGGTATCTGTAATGATTTCTGAGCCAAGAAGTGTCAGCGAGGCATTTTCAGCATCTATCAGCTCTATTTTAGCTTCGAGGGTAATAGATTTATCCTGGTCTGCTGATTGACGAACAGTAACTTCATTTGCCTCTAAAATACGGTTTGAATTGATATAGCCTTCTATGCTGAGATGAGCGTTTAAGCCAAAGTCCGTTTTATCGCCATTCACCAGTTTAGTGTTTTCTGTGATGAGTACGGCTTGTCCATTCACACTAAATACGTCCGAATTACTAAATTCAGTAATCCTGCCATCCAGTGTTGTAAAGCTATCGGCAGCAAATTGGGGGTATTCATCATCTGGTTCAATGATATCTGCAAGCAGTTGGCCATTAACCAGGTTTTTTTCGCTCTTGATTTCTATGAATTGACCTGCAGCCTGACTAAGATCGCCAACATTATTCAAAATAGATTGTGAGTAGTTGACGGTGAGCTCACCAACTTTAAAGGTTTGTTCATCTGTTTTTACTGTCGAAATCCGGCCTTCAACTTCGAGTTCAGACTTGCCATCGACAAATCCACTTTGCAATAAACTAATTGTACTGGCTATCCAGGTTCCGGCAGGTGTGCGTGACCCGGAAATTTCTACAACATTGCCTGTTTCCAGTGTTGAGAGAGAGCTAAAACCACTGAATAAAGTTAATGTGTCGGTTTCTACAGCTTGACCAAGAACGTAAAGGGTTTTGCCGTCAGTACTCTTTGCTGTCACTAAGCCAGATAAATTACGGTCGAACTCTACCCGTTTTGCAACCCCTGTAACGCCGTCCTGATTAATATCTCCCACGATATTAACAATTTCGCCAACACGAAAAGCGTTTTGTCCCAGTGGTTCGATAAGGCCATTCCGAAGAAACTGTGCATTGCTGACATCATAGCGAACACCACCAACCCAGACGCTACCAAAGGCGGTGATTGGCCCCATAGTAATGCCGGAACCGGTAATGCCACCTTCGGCAAGTTGTGTATCGCCCTGGCAGGATGCGAGTAAAATGCCCAGGCAAAGGCTGGTAATCGATTTTCCCGGTTTCATTTTAAATCATCCTGTCCTGTGCTCTGTTCTATCATGCTTTCTTCGAAATAATGAATACCGACACCAGCCCGTAATCGTCCTGTACCGCTTGCACCGGGGTTGCTGTCCCGATCATGCTTTACCAGCCAGCTATTTAATTTGATCAACAGGTTCTGGCTTTCTGTACGTGCCATGGCCCGAAATTGCTCCACAGCTTCCAGTGGCAGGTTGTCATAACACACTTTGCGCTGGTAATAAGCCTGTTCCGGAGCGTTTTGGTGGTTATGATCAATAGTTTTAATCAGCTCGGATATATCCTGCCCCATAAGCGCCAGCCGTTCTTCCTCAGATTTCTTTGGAATATAGGCATCATTAAGTAAGGTTACTGTGTTCTTTGGTTCCATACTGATAACGCCATTGAGCTGTAATTCCTTTAACATTGCTTTGTGTGGTACATCGCCGCTATACCGTTGAACTAATGCTTCAAAACTGCCTTGTTCTCCCTGCAGAGGCAGAGTGGCAGGTTGGCCGTCCATGGCCACAAACTCCTGATCCGTCATCCAGCCGTTGATTACTCTGAGGCCGCGGTTAACGTGGACATCAAACAATAAGTCTTCATGTGACAGCTTGCGTAGCTGTGCGACTTCTCTGCGTGTCAGCCCCGTGGTCACTGACATACGCGAATTGCTGGGTCTTTCTCCAGCTTCGCGTAATTTTTCCTCAGCGACTTCAACATAGATTTTCCGTGCAATTTGACTGAACTCTTCGAAAGCGATGGATTTGCGGTGCAAAATTGCTATCAACGGTTTCAGTATTCGATAGATTACACGGTGAATCGGTTTGTTCATTTTTGGGATAATAAGCCCAAAAATAAAAAAATAATAGTCTTTTTTCAAAAAACAACGCATTTATACGGCTGTTTTGGTTGAAATTTACACAAATCAAGCTGTTCATGGACTTATGAATGAACATATCGCTAAAGGTTTGGATTCGGTGGAAAA
Source organism: Thiolinea sp. (assembly GCA_049614265.1). Classification (GTDB taxonomy): domain Bacteria; phylum Pseudomonadota; class Gammaproteobacteria; order Thiotrichales; family Thiotrichaceae; genus Thiolinea. Next base: position 995 of record JBMZDK010000386.1, on the reverse strand, counting down.
CCTGTGAGTTGGTGATGTAACAGCGAAAACTAATCAGACTGTGAAGAATGTGGTGATGTTGTTTACTGAGGCCGGAAGTTTCGTCAGGTGTCTTAGGAAAATTATGTTTAGGAAGATCTGGGGTATTTCTATGCTAGCGAAGATTGCGGTTCACTATCTTTCTTATCAGTTGCATAACGACTTCAGCTCTAACGCTTGGTTTTAAGTCTATATGCTGTGCAATAACAATTTGCAGTGATTGCGCCTGATCGTTTTGCAAGGGAATCATTTTAACTTTGCCGCCATTGTAAGTCTGGTCTGTATGTGGCCGTTGGTTGAGCAAACTAAAGCCTAGTCCGGCAGCGACCAGGCTGCGAATCATTTCGAAGCTGCGACTGCGATAGGCTATGGGTGGCTGGCAGCTGGTCGCAGTGAATAATGAGAGGAAGTAATCGCCGCTGTGTGGCAAGTCGAGCAATACTAAAGGCTCGTTACAAAGCTGTATTAACGATAATTGTTTAGCACTTGCTAAGCGGTGTGTTTCAGGCAGTAGTACATAAGGTGGGCAATCCAGCAGCGGATCATGCTGAATACGTTCATTACGTTCAAGTCCATAGCTGAGTGCTAATTCCAGCTGCCCACTGAGTAAATTTTCTTCTAACTTCGCCAGATCACATTCAAGTACTTCGATGCGTAAATCTGGATACTGCTTTCCGGCTTGCTGTAATAATTCCGGGATGTATAGCGGCCCCAGCGTGGAAAAGCAGCCAATGCGAATGTCACCAGCGACTTGTTCATTTAAGCCACGGGCGTAGTCATCAAGCGTATGTGACTGTTGTAGTAGTTGACGGCTGTGGCGCAGTAATAATTCTCCGCTGGCGGTGAGCGTCATGCCTTGTGCTTTATGGCGGATAAATAGTTGAGTTTCCCAGATTTCTTCCAGTTGAGCCAATGCGGATGAGAGGGCTGGCTGAGAGATATGCAGGACTGTTGAGGCCTTAGCTATTTTGCCGTAC
>JBMZDK010000385.1:0-3334 GCA_049614265.1 Thiolinea sp. | reverse complement strand
GGTCTGATGGAGCGCCTGTTTAACGCAGTCCAAATGATGATGTCACGTACCCGTGGAGCCTTATTCATTGCTGTGCTTTTCGTGTCGATGATTTTCGCAGCAGCGACCGGTATTGTCGGGGCATCAGTTACTATCCTTGGCATCATGGCTGCCAAGACCATGAATCGTTCTAAATATGATGTGCGTTTGTCTGCCGGAGCGATTACTGCAGGCGGTACTCTCGGAATTCTGATTCCACCCTCGATTATGCTGATTGTGATGGGGCCGGTGCTTGAAGTGCCGGTAACAGATCTGTTCCGGGCAGCAGTCATTCCGGGCGTCATGCTGGCTGTTCTTTATATGCTTTACACCATTGGCCGCTGTTTGATTAACCCTAACCTGGGGCCAATTCTGCCTGAAGAGGAGCAGCCTGAAACTTCACCTTTTTATGCGGTGGAAGTGATGCTGGTATTGGCAGCGTTAGGTATCTTTACCTGGCTTTGCATACTGGGTGTGGGTGGCTCACTTGCATTCTTCCCGTTTGCCGGACTGGTGATCCCATTATTGTGGATTGGTTTCATGTTTGCGGCATTCAAGTGGTCACGGGCCGCAAAGCCAAATGGCTTCTACTTCTCTGATCTCTGGTATGAATTTTTCATGGGGCTGGTGCCGCCAACAGTGCTAATCGCTTTTGCACTGGGGTCTATTCTGATGGGCTTCGCAACACCGGCTGAAGCTGCAGCCTGTGGTGCGTTTGGTTCGATGCTGTTATCAGTTGCCTACCGTAAGTTTAGTATTGGTGGTGCTTATGACGCACTGATTAAAACGCTGGAAATTACCGTGCTGATTATGTTCCTGGTGGCCGCTTCCAATTTCTTTGGCGCCGTCTTCTCTAATCTGGGTACACCGAAAATGCTCACCGAGTTGCTGTTGTCGATGGATATGTCGGCCTGGGCAACGCTGTTCCTGATTCTGGCGTTAATATTCCTGTTAGGCTGGCCTTTGGAGTGGGTGCCGATCGTATTGATCATTGTACCGATCCTATTGCCGGTTGTTGAAACACTTGGCGAGTCCTTCGGACTGAACCGCACTGATTTATTGGTCTGGTTTGCAATACTGGTGGCGGTGAATCTCCAAACCGCCTGGCTAAGCCCGCCTGTGGCCCTGTCTGCTTACTTCCTGAAGGGAGTAGTACCACAGTGGGATCTGAAAGACATTTATCTGGGCATGATGCAATTTATGGTGATTCAGCTTATTGGCTTACTGCTGATTGTGCTATTCCCGCAAATTGCGCTCTGGTTACCTAATTTGATATATGGGAATTAGGATCAACCTGTCTTTATAGTGAGGGCATCAGTTATGCTGTGGGTGCCGTGACTATATACTGTAGTTTTCTGTCCGGTTTATATGCCGGGCAGAATTGCGTAACCTATCGTTAAGACTGCCAACTTCGTTTTGCAATTTATACACTATTAAGCAATGGCTAATTCTCCAAATACAAACTCAACCTTATTTCGCGGGATGAATATCATGCACGAGGTCGCTCAATCCCAGCGTGGTTTGACGGTGGTTGAGCTGGTGGATGTGGTCGGGTTGCCCAAGCCGACGGTGCACCGTATTGCAACACAATTAGAAAGTGAGGGTTATTTACAGCGTAACCCGGTGGATAAGCGGTTTTTGATTGGTAATGCGCTGAAGGAATTTTCGTTATCGATTCTGGCAAATAGTTCGGTAGGTGCGCCACGCCATGCCATTCTGGAAGCACTAGCGGATGAAGTCGGTGAGACTTGTAATTGCACGATGCTGGACGGGAACCACACCGTCTATTTTGATCGGGTAGAGTGTAACTGGCCGATTAAGATTAATCTGCACCCCGGTTCCCGCTTGCCCCTGCATGCGACTGCCAGCGGAAAGCTGTTTCTGGCGCATATGGCTGCGCGTGACCGTCGACGCTTGTTGCAGGCTGCACCTTTATCACAAAATACGCCTAAAACATTAGTTGATCCTGACGCTCTGGAACAGGAGTTCCGTCAAATACGTGAAGATGGGGTGAGCTATGATAATGAGGAATTGTTTACCGGCATGGTGGCAGTAGCGGTACCGGTGTTTGATACGAAAAAACACATCTGTTTTACCGTCGCTGTACATGCGCCAACTTCGCGGCAACAGCTCGAAGACCTGCGGCAGCACATACCGGCGCTACGCAAAGCCGCAGATGCATTATCAGATAGCTACTGTCATCTGGAGTAGCTGATATGAATCGCTGTGTGGCTCATGTGCTGCATATTCATAAGCATTTTAAGCCGTTTTTTAGGGGAATTTAATGGCTTGAAACGAGCTTCCTAAACGCTAAATCCGCACCAATCGCGTCCGTGAAAACCGGTCATGCCAGCCCATTTTATCCCGGTCAAACAGCGCAATAAAAAAACCCACGCCAACAAACAGCAACGAAACCATCGCCCAGACAAACCGGAAAAATGCTTGTTGCCAGTTCAGCTGATGACCACTTTCCGTCACTACCCGGATTTTCCATGCCCGCATGCCCAATGTCTGTCCACCGTGTGTCCAGAACCAACCAAACAACAGGAACAACATGCCGATTTGGGTGATAAACAAAAGTCTTGCAAACAATGAGCCAGTTTCAATCATTTCCCGCCCGGCAAAGTGGCCAACCACTGAAGCCAGAATACTGCCTACCAGCAAGACACTGATTCCGAATAGCAGTGAATCATAAAATATAGCGCCCAATCGTCGACCAAAACCTGCCGGTTCGACAGTAACTACGTCTGAACTCATTGTTTCTGCTCCAGAAAGTTACGCAGTTGCTGATGTCCATGCTCGGAGAGAATAGATTCGGGGTGATACTGAACCCCTTCAATAGCTAAAGTTTTGTGTTTCACACCCATGATCTCATCCAGTTCGCCATCCGCTGTTTCTGTCCATGCGGTGATTTCCAGACAATCCGGCAGACTGCTTTTTTCAATGACCAGTGAGTGATAGCGGGTTGCTGAGAACGGGTTATTCAGACCCTGAAACACACCTTGGTTATTGTGGTGAATCATGGACGTTTTGCCGTGCATGATTTCACTGGCGCGGACAATATTGCCGCCAAAAGCCTGGCCGATTGACTGGTGTCCGAGGCAAACCCCGAGGATTGGCACTTTGCCACGGTATTCTGCGACTACCGCTAAGGAAATACCTGCTTCATTCGGTGTACAGGGGCCGGGAGACAAGACGATTTTATCCGGCGCAATATCAGCAATATCGCCGACACCGATTTCGTCATTGCGTTTAACCACTACCTCTGCGCCCAGTTCGCCAAGATACTGCACCAGGTTATAAGTGAAGGAGTCAT
>JBMZDK010000384.1:0-3337 GCA_049614265.1 Thiolinea sp. | reverse complement strand
TATATAGTGAAACAGCGGTCGTAAAACGTAGTGTGCAGCTAGCAGCATGCCAGTTAAAGTGAAGATGTTAAAAAACATTTCCACCGCGATGGTGAGCGGGTTAATGCCTTCCGCGCCAGCACCACCAAGTATTGGAATAATAATCAGGAAGGGGACGACCGCAATATCCTGGAATAGCAAGATTGCTAAGGCTAATTGGCCGTGGCGGGCACGCATTTCTCCCTGGTCGGACAGCTGCTTTACCACAATGGCCGTTGATGACAGTGCCATGGCTCCGGCGGCAATAATCGCGCCTTTCCAGCTGACGCCAAAGTAGTAAAGAATGCCAAAGCCTGCCAGCGTCGAGATAATGACCTGTAAGCCCCCAAGGCCGAGCACGGTAGTGCGCATAGCAAGGAACTGCTTAACGGAAAATTCCAGGCCAATGGCGAAGAGCAGGAATACCACGCCGACTTCGCCCATAAATTCAATGGAGTGATTGGCGGGCAACCAACTTAAGGCGTATTCGCCGGTGATAGCCCCAACCAATAAATAACCAAGGATAGGGGGGAGCTTAAACACACGGAAAGCGCCCACAGCAGCAACCGACATTACTAATAGTAATAAAATGCCTTGTAACAGACCGCTGCCGTGCTCCATTAAAACCCCTGTTTATGCCTAGTTGTGTACCTTGACGACGAAAAGATGACAATGGTTCAGGTTTTGTTGACCTGAAATAATTGGGTGTCGTTCGGTATTACTTAAATAAATATTTTGATGCGGTATTTTAAATCTTTGTGCAGAACACTTATAGTGGCAATCCGGTTTTATTCCCCTTTTTTGTGAGATATTTCATGTTAACACTGTACCAATTCCGTTCCTGCCCATTTTGCGGCAAGGTGAGGGCTTTCCTGAATCATACGCAGACCCCTTTTGAGGTAGTTGAAGTCACGCCTTTTGGTATGAAAGAGTTGGATTTTACGGAACATCGTAAGGTGCCGGTTTTGCGAGATGGTGAGCAGGTGATTGTGGAGTCGGCAGCTATTGTTCAACACCTGAATCAGCACCATGCCACTTTACCGGTCGCAGAAAATGCTGAGGAATGGATGCAGTGGGTGGATAATAAACTGGTGCATTTCCTGCCGCTATTAGTGCATCCTGATTTTCGTACCTCGTTTTCTAACTTTGCCACAGTGATGTCCCGTGAGCAGATTGCCGGGATTAAAGGTTTTGTTGTGCGTTTAGGCGGTGCAGTGGTAATGCCAAAAGTAGCGCGCAAGATGAAGGCCAAGCATCAGATTGAAGATGCAACGGCAGAGTTTGCTGAAGCTATTGATCATTGGGTGAACGATGGGCTGGTTGGCAAGCGTTTTTTTGCGGGTGAGCAACCGGGTCAGGTTGATACCAGTGTGTTTGGTGTTTTGCATTCAGTTGATGGTCTGGGCATTCTGGAGCGGGAAAAGGCACGTAATGAGGCGTTTGCACGCTGGTATGATGCCTGTGCGGTGACGATGGCGGCATGATTATGACGTTGCAATGTGACGTTTTTAGTGATGATTGATGGTAATTATTCAGCGCCCTAAAAATTGCTGGACATCCCATGACTGAAAATCAGTCACTTTCTGGGAAACGGCAACTATACTCCTAACAACCTGGAACCATTCTATCCCCCTCATCAACCCTGAGGATTTAAGCTATCAACGTCGATAACGCAGTCAATGAAGTGAAAACACTGTTGGCAAAAGAGGCTGGCTTATCGCCTGCATTGCGCTCGGCCATAGAAGTGATTCTGATGTTGATTAGCTTGATGGTCAATCAGTTAACCCTCAATAGTAGCAACAGCAGTAAGCCACCCTCCAGTGACCCTAACCGTAAAAAGAAACCGCGCAATAACGGCAAAGGCAACAAAGCAGGCGGGCAAAAAGGCCGTAGTAATAAGCCCTTACAGCCTGTTGATAATCCCGATGATATTCGACCCCTAGTGCTTGATTCTCAAAGCCTGCCTGCGGGTAATTATCGGCAAGTGGCTGATGAGGTTAGGCAAGTGATTGACGTGGACATTTCCCGCTTTGTCACGGAATACCGTGCCGAGGTTTGGCTGGATGAAGCCGGTAAACGGTTTGTTGCCCCTTTCCCTGACGGTGTAAATGCCCATGTGCAATATGGCAGGGGCGTCAAAGTGAGTGCGGTTTATCAATCGCAGTTTCAACTGATTCCCTACAAACGCGTCGAAGATTATTTTGCTGATCAACTGCGGCTTCCGGTTAGCAGTGGCTCGCTTTATAATTTTAACGAAGAAGCTTATCGGCGGCTGGAGCCGTTTGAACATTGGCTGATTCAACGTCTGGTTAAAGCAGATTTACTCCATGTCGACGAGACCAGCCTCAATATCAGTGGTAAAAAGCATTGGTTGCATTGTGCTTGTAATGCCTTGCTGACCCATTACGCGGTTCATGAAAAACGCGGCAAAGTTGCCATGGATGAAATCGGCATACTGCCTCACTTCCGTGGTCTGCTGGTACATGATCACTGGAAGCCCTATTATCGCTATGATCAGGTACTTCATGTGTTATGCAATGCCCATCACCTGCGTGAATTGGAACGTGCCTGGGAGCAGGATCACAAGCAGTGGGCAAAGCAGATGAAACAATTATTGCTGGAAATCGACCAGGCGGTGTCTAGTGCCGGCGGTAAACTGGCGGAAAGTGAGGCCGACGCCTACCGCAGTCGCTATCGAAAGTTACTGGATGCCGCTGAGCAGGAGTCACCACCACCCGATGAAAAAACCAGAAAAAAAGGGCAGCGAGGCCGTCTCAAACGTACCAAAGCCAGAAACCTACTGGAACGGCTGAGCGCGTATGAAGCCGATGTGTTGCGCTTTATGACGGATGTGTCAGTGCCCTTTACGAATAATCAGGGGGAAAATGCCATCAGGATGACCAAGTTGCATCAAAAAATATCTGGCTGCTTCCGTTCGGTGAAGGGTGCGCAAATGTTTTGTCGTATCCGTAGCTATTTGTCTACCTGTCGAAAACAGGGCGTTTCTTCCTCTGATGCGCTCAATTTGTTGTTTCAGGGAAAGTGGCCAGCTTTTATCGTGATGGGGGCTGGGTAGTTACCACCAAACTATCTTAAACGGTATCGCGGTGAAGAAACGGATGGCGGTAAAGGTGTTAGCTTTGAAGGCGTCATCATTTCCCAGCACCTGTATGACAACTATTATCAGAGCAGTAAATTTATCCCGATAATTCCGGAACAGGGGGAATGGGAACATGTTCCAACCGGCTTACGGCGCTTCGGTACTTATCGCATGCCAGAGGATTATGACGCGCTGTATCGAGTGCTTACCGGTCAGGCT
>JBMZDK010000383.1:0-3338 GCA_049614265.1 Thiolinea sp. | reverse complement strand
GCCAGTTTGAATGGCGGCCATCGGCGGCGGCTGGAGATTGCGCGGGCTTTGCTGCCGGAGCCGGAGATTCTGATTCTGGACGAACCTACCAGTGGACTTGATCCCACTATCCGCCAGGAAATTTCCGAACAGATTCATGCGCTGGCCGCCGGAGGCGTTAATGTCATTTGGATCACTCACCTACTCGACGAGATCAACGCACAGGATGAGGTGATCCTGCTGGAAAAAGGCCAGATTAAGGAACAGGCCACTTTTGCTGAACTCGGTGGTGTGTCCGGCATTAAAGCTAAATTCGTCGCCAAGGAAGAGGTCGCGCAATTATGAGTGCAATGCTGGCGATTATCTGGCGTGAGCTGCTGCGGTTTTTACATCAGCGCGAGCGTTTTATTGCGGCACTGGTGCGCCCGCTGGTATGGCTGCTGATCTTTGGTGCCGGGTTTAGGGCTGCGCTGGGACTGGCGATCTATCCGCCGTATGAGACGTATATTCGCTACGAGACTTATATCGTGCCCGGCCTGTGTGGGATTATCGTGCTGTTTAATGGCATGCAATCCGCGCTGAGTATTGTCTATGACCGGGAAATGGGGTCGATGAAGCTGCTGATGGTGGCACCGATTTCACGCCAGTGGATGTTATTCTCCAAACTCATCGCCAGTACCTTTGTTAGCTTATTACAGGTGTGGACGTTTCTGCTGATCGCCTGGTTTGTCGGCATACGCATGGAGCCACTGGGCTATATTCTGGCGACTCCGGCGATATTTCTCACCGGGCTAATGTTGGGGTCGCTGGGACTTGCGCTGTCTACGATGATTTCTAAATTGCAGAACTTTGCCGGGGTGATGAATTTTGTCATCTTCCCGATGTTCTTTGCTTCGACTGCGCTGTATCCGCTGTGGCGAATTCAGGAGAACGCGCCGTGGTTAGCGACAGTGGTGGAATTTAATCCGTTTACGCATGGGGTGGAGCTGATACGGTTTGCGCTGTACGAGAAGCTGGAGTGGGTGAATCTGGTGGTGGTGTTGGGGTGTCTGGCGGTGTTTTTTGGGCTGGCGCTTTGGGGGTATCAGTCGAGAAGGCATTTGTTGAAGCGGAAGTTTCGGTGAGACCACGGGATACCAGCAATTTTACTCCAAACCACTCAGATAGCCCGGTGGCACATGTTCAGTCAACCAGACACCATTTTCTGAGCAATAAAAAATGTGGCCAGCCTGATGCATAGACAAGGCATCAACATTCAGTACTACCGGTTTCCCGTGTCGACTACCAACTTTATGCGCCGTTTCCACATCCGCTGACAGATGAACATGATGGCGACTACCTTTGACCAATCCCTGCATGCGAATTGAATCCAGAAAACGTGTCGCTGTACCATGAAACAATTGCTCCGGTGGTTCACGCGATTCCAGCTGTAAATCCAACGTCAGCGAATGGCCCTGATTCGCCCGGATACGTGTTTGGTCTGCATTGAAGCTATAGCGCTTTTTATCATTGGTGGCCACTAATTCCTGTAATTGTTCAAAACTAATGCCATGACCTTTGCGCTGGAGGCCAGCCAGCAGCTCATCAACCTCTGCCCAGCCCGCATTATCCAGCTGCAAGCCAATTTTCTCCGGAGCATGGCGTAAGATCAGACTGATAAACTTCCCGGTTCGCTTTTTTTGTTTTTCATTCATTTTGCAAACGCCTGTTTAAAGCTCAGATTATTAGTCGCTGTACGTGGATCTTCCGGGATCGAGAAACTGACATGGCGGAAGCTGTTAGCAAACTCGCCTTCACCACTAAGTTGTGCAGCAAACCAGGCCGCCACAGCCTGTGGCTGATTACCAAACACGCCACATCCCCAGGCACCTAATACCAATGCGTCACAGCCCTGTGCCGCTGCCAACTTTAATACAGCACGAATACGGCTAATAAATATCGATTCCAACTGCCCAAGGGCTGCCGGTTGGTTACGGGCCAGCGCACCGCGATTAGGAGCAGGACTGGTGATAAAGTCTACGGCATATGGCTCAGCCAATAGTTCTCCGTCGTCTAATCTGAATACCGGACAGCTCGGCGAGTAGATCATGTGATCAGAATATAACAGGCTTTTATTCTGCCGCCGATGGTAGTCATAATACTCTGGGCACTCCTGTAAGCTGGCATATAAGGCACTGCTGCGGGCCAGACTCTCTTCCTGTGCCTGACTTCCGCCAAGGAAACCACCGCCAGCGTTTTTCGCTGACGCGAAGTTCAATACAGCAATACGCTTAAACCCACCACGCTCATATAAACGCTGCGCACCCTCCAGCGTGGTTTCATTCATCACCTCAATCTGCGTTTCATGCACTGGCAATTCAGGGCACAGGTCTGCCAACTGATCAGGCGTAAACAGGCGGGTTTGTTTAATACAGGCATCAATGCCCGCACGTAAATCCACAGTGCCACTTTGCTCATGTTGGTAGCAGCCCTGTTTAATAATGCTCAGCGTATCCTGAGCGATTTGCACACGTTTCAAACGATTCATATTGTTATTTTTCATTCCATTATATTTTTTATCATCGGCTTGCTGATATTGTGCAAACCGTAAAATTTCTCTTGCTGCCTGCTCCAGATGTTTGGAACAAGCGGTTAAATGCCCACCATTACGGATGTTTTGATTCAGGTATTGGTTCGCCTTAAACAAAACATTCGTGCCCATTGCTTCCAGTAAGTCAGCCATTTGGGCAGGTGGCAGGCGGGTTATGGTTTGACTCAGTTGGTTAATATTGCGATTCACTTTGTTTTCTCCAACTTCAGACACCTGCCAAGTGCTGACGCGCCACCATCAACGCAAAACCCAACAGGTTCCTGCCCCGCCACTTTTCCGGGTTGCAGGCATTTTCATTCGCTGCCCCCATACCAATTCCCCAGATCCGGTCTCTTGGACTAGCTTCGACCAGTACGCGGTTATGAGTACCCAACAGAAAGCTTTTCAGCGCAGTATTTTGACCAAACTTAGCGACATTTCCCGCCACAACATAATCGAAACACTTTTCATTCCAGGTACCGGCATCGAAGTTTTTCACCTGCCGGCCAAACTTCTTGGCCTCCGCCGGATGTTCACAAGCCAGAACAGCACCCAGCATCGCACCATCATTAAACAAACGGGCTTTTTGCGCCATCATGTAATGTTCGGCGGTGAGATAAGTATCACCATCAACAACAAAGCTGGCCGGAAACCACTGGCTGAGGCAGCTCTTATCCACACCATCTGACTTTGGCGTATGCCCCCAGAAATGCAGGTATTTGACGCTATTACCCTGTTTCAGGTGCTCAATTAGTGTTTCTCTGCTGGTCATCATTGTTATTTTTCCTTT
>JBMZDK010000382.1:0-3360 GCA_049614265.1 Thiolinea sp. | reverse complement strand
CTTACGCTGGCATGGCAGACTGGCTTCAGGTGTATGAAGAAAATCCACAAGATGACGAGTTGCAGCTGGTGTGCCTGTTGGAAAGTGTGGCGCATACTGCCTTTGATGTACTGCGCGAAGAAACATACCCCTACAACGATGTGACAGAACCTTATGATGAAATCACTTTTTTGCTGGCAATTGAGCAGGAGGATCAAACGGCTGCATGTGCCATGATTAGGGGTGGCCTTAATGCCGGTTTATCTTTTACAGATTTTGAGCGTGGGTTAAGTACTGCCGCTCTGGCTCATTATAATGATTTTGGCCATTCTCTGATCTACGTTAACAAGGCTGGGTACCTGATTGACAAGCTGGGCATGTCAGTCGCAGAACCCTTACTGCTATCACTGGTGCGCGGGATTATTTTTGCCAGTCGTGAAGATAAAATTCCCGAGTTTCGTGTTTATCAAAGCACACTTGCTGCCTGGAGAGATGCTGAGTCTGAGTCTACGGAGGCAGAATATCCCAAAGCAGAGCAATGGCGTAAACAAGGTATCAACAGTGCGCTGAAACAAACCCTGTGTCATCTCCATCAACCACCAGAGTTAATCTGGCAGGCTTTGCTGGAAGCGAATGCTGTTAATCAGCTGAGTTTTGATTTATCACAGCAAAACAAAACGCATGTCTCTGTCTCAGGCAATGTTAACTGGCTCGATTTTACTCACGGTCTGACGTTTGCAAATGCCGTGCGGAAACAATGCACACGCTATCCGGAATTATGGCCGCAGGGACTATTACAAATGGCCTGTTTTTCCGGCAGAAATGCCAGTTTTACCACTGATGATTACAGTGTTGATGAATGGTGTGGTGATGAGCCGATCGCAGAAACGGAAGCTTTGCTGCAGCAGGTTTTTGACCATGGCATTGGTGAATATATTGTTTCTGTGCACTGGTTAAAGACAACGTTGGCCGTACGGGAGGAATTGCCAACCCTGCCCGCTGAAACCGGCAGAATATTAGCAGCCGCCCTGAAAAGGTTTATTCATTCACCGCTACGGTTACGGCAAACACGACGCACAGCGTATCAGTCCCTGAAATTTGTTGCTAAAGGGTAAAATTTTTGTCTTTACGGGTGAAGGTGACAAAAGCTAACCGCTGACCACAGCTTAACTCACTTTATCGGCGATGCGGTTTTGATATATGGTTTGCGCCATTCTTCAAATAATAAATGTAATCCGCATGAAAGGAATATTACTCGCCCTTAGCGCTTTTGCTGTTTTTTCGCTGCATGATGTCATCGTAAAACTATTAGCAGCCTATTCTGTGTTTCAGGTTGCTTTTTTTGCCATGTTATTTGGTTATGTCCCGTTTTCTATCGCCCGTATTTTTGACGGGCGGGAAATAACGCTGCGGCCAGTACACCCGAAATTGATTTTGTTGCGCTCAGTATTAGTCACAACATCATTGTGTTGTGCCTTTCTTGGTTTTTCCCTGCTGCCGATGGTGCAGGTATACGTACTGATCTTTATGACACCACTGATCATCTCGGTGCTCGCAATTCCGGTATTGGGAGAGAAAATTCATGTTTTCCGCTGGTTAACGATAGTACTTGGTCTGATCGGTATTGTTATTGTTCTGCGTCCTGCCCCGGACAATCTGCAACTGGGCCACTTGTTTGCCTTAATTGCCGCTTTTGCCAGCGCCGGTGCAGCAATTATCTCCCGTAAAATCGGTCATATTGAAAATGCAGCAACCATGATGCTGGCCCCCATGATTATGAATATTCTGGTGAGCGGCAGTTTACTGTATTTTGTCTATCAACCAATGCCACTGGGTGATCTGGCGCTGATGTTTTTAATCGGAGTCATGGCATTGCTGGGCCATTTGCTTTTGCTTTCCGCTTATCGCAGTGCGCCAGCATCGCTGGTGGCTCCTATGCAGTATAGTCAGCTTATCTGGGCTTTGATTTATGGTTATCTCTTCTTTGATGAAACGATTGATGGCTTAATATTGCTGGGTTCAGCCATTACTATTTGCTCCGGTTTATTAATGGTCTGGCGGGAAACCCGAGTCTCAGTCAATCAACCAATTCTCCGCACCCGGAATATGCGTATGGTTAGCACAGCTCCGGTAGTGAACTCAGAAGGGGATCAACAACGCATCAAAGCGGGTATGCTATAATTTGCGCTTTCCCGAACCCGAATACCATGGAAGCCCTGTTATGACAGAGAATGTCACTCCCGGTCGCTGGCAACAATTAAAATCATCGCTCACCTTACATACATTGGTTGTCGGTGGTTTAATTTTGCTTATGCTGATTCCCTTGCTGATGGTCGATGAGGTTGTGGAAGATCGTAATCATTATCGCAATCAGGTATTGCATAACATGGCTTCAACCTGGGGCGCGAAACAGACATTAACCGGCCCGTTTCTGGTTATACCCTATGTCGAGCATTTCACCAGCGTTGATACCGTAGCTGATGGTAAAGGCGAAACCAAAGTCGTTACTAAAGATGTTTTTAATGAGTACACCGCGATTATATTGCCGGAATCACTGGATATCCGGGCTGATTTGAAAGAAGAACATCGGAAACGCGGTATTTATGATGCACTGGTGTATAACGCAAATATAAAAATCAGCGGTGAATTTGATCATGAATTTCTGTTAGAAGCAGAAGAAGGCGAACGGCGGATTCTCTGGGAACAGTCTTATTTAATGATGGGTATCAGTGATACCAAGGCTATTGGTGCTGATTCTGCGCTGGAATGGGATCGTGAAAGTGTCGAGTTACAGCCTGGTACACGTTTGCCGGACATGCTGCCACAGGGATTCCATGTGCCGCTGGATAACACCACATCCAATGATACCCGACATGATTTCAAGCTGGATCTGAAACTCAGAGGTAGTGACGGTTTATTCTTTGCCCCACTAGGTAAAACGACCACTGCAAAAATGACCTCTGGCTGGCCACATCCGAGTTTTCAGGGCAGTATATTGCCAGCAAAACGCAAAGTTGGTGAACTCGGATTTACTGCAGAATGGGAAATTGCTAATTTAGCGCGGAATTATCCGCAATCCTGGCTGATTAGTGAAAATAATAAAGCCGCACAAAAATATAACCCAACCTACTTTACTGCCGGTGTGAGTCTGTATGAACCTGTTTCACTATATTCACAAATTGAGCGTGCGGTTAAATACGGTATTTTATTTGTAGCTTTGACTTTCCTCACATTTTTCGCTTTTGAGATCGCCAGTGGTGCACGTCTGCATATCCTGCAATACGGCTTAATTGGATTTGCCCTCTCATTGTTTTATTTGATCCTGCTGTCGCTGGCTGAACACCTGCCATTTATACAGGCCTATATCGCAGCTGGTTCTAC
>JBMZDK010000381.1:0-3372 GCA_049614265.1 Thiolinea sp. | reverse complement strand
GGCGGTGGGCAGGTTTGGGCGCCTTATCATGAAGATTTAACCGCTGAAGCGATGGCTGCAGCGCGTGCCTGTGGGCTGATGGTGAATACCTGGACGGTGAATGAGCTTGTGGATATTGATCGGGTAGTGGCGCTGGGAGTCGATGGGGTTATTACTGACTATCCGGGACGGGTGCAGCGGCGGTTATTGGATCATGGGTTGGGCTGGGGGTGGTAAACCGCTACTTCATCATGCGCCACGGCGAAAGCCAGGCCAATCAGCAAGGCCTAATTGTCAGCGCACCCAGCAATGGCATCAATGGCTACGGCTTAAGCGAACATGGACAGCATCAAGTCAGACAGAGCGTGCAGCAAGCACTAGAACAGGGTTTCACGCCCACTCGCATTCTCAGCTCCGATTTCAAGCGTGCGCAAGAAACCGCACAGCTTGCTCAACAGGGCTTTGCCTGTGCGCAGGACATCGTGTTTTATCCACATCTACGTGAGCGCTTCTTCGGCGAGCTGGAGCTTGGTTCACACGGCAACTACCAGCGTGTTTGGGACAAAGATGTGCAAGACTCAGCGCATACGGCTTTTCAGGTGGAAAGTGCTGATAGTGTGCTGGAACGCACCACCGGATTAGTGCAAAAACTAGAGAAAGATTTCAGCAATGAAGTGTTTCTGCTGGTAGCGCATGGCGATACGCTGCAAATTCTACAAACGGCGTTTCAGCAGGTACCAGTGACGCAGCATCGTGCGTTGCAGCACCTCAATACCGCTGAAATTCGGGAGCTTAAACTCAGTTCTCAGCAAGCACACAGATAACAAAAACACCGCCAATATGTGCATTATTTCACCGAATCTTGCAATACATTCCACGTAATCTAACCTTACTGTTGAAGTCGCAGACTTCAATGCTTGCGGGGTGAATTTGATTCATGTGAGTTACTGTTGAAGTCGCAGACTTCAATGCTTACGGAATGCATAGGCTATATGCAGATTGCTTTTTAAGCGGGGGAAATGCTGATGACGATGGAGCACAATAAACTGTTGGGATTAGGCACAACTCAGCTGCCGATGGGAAATAACCGGTTATATGATGGCCCTGCCCTACCACAGGAAAATGTAGATATTGACTATGGCTTTCTCACGCCAGAACACCTGGACACACTTGCTACGCCACAGTCACGCTATGAGTCGCTGGAACTGCTGCCGGATAACTATCAATGGCATGACCCGTTAAGCCAGCGCCAAACGATACCTTTACCGCTATCAGAATTTCTGGCTTATAAGGCAGCACTGGCTTACCTGGACGAGCCAGAGTTACAGGCCACGCTGCGGGATTGTTGTGAAGGCATTGAGCTGGATGAAGTTGATCCGGGCAAGGTTAAACACTTCTGTTTCTTTGATAGCGCCAGAGCAGAACGCAAAATTGGTGATACCCAGGGCTTTGGCTTTTTATATCAGGATAAAGCCTACATCGTTATGCGGGGTACTACGTCGGGCACAGACTGGCGTGGTAACTTGAATGACCGGCAAACTACCTTGCTGCACGATAACAGTAAGGAGTTAAAACAGCTGCAAATGTCGATGAGTGATTTATTGCAACCGGCAGGCGCGCCACTGCCGGGACGGCATTTAGGCTTTTGCATCGGCTGGGCAGTTGTGCGGCAGCAGGTTGAAGACTGGATCGCTACGCTGCCACGGCAAGACCAGCATACCTTCATATTCTCCGGCCATTCACTCGGCGGTGCATTAGCCTTTATCGGAGCCTATGAATTCGCCATCGCCACTAAACGCAATATCGGCGCGGTCATCACCTTCGGCGCGCCTATCGCGGGCGGTAATGAGTTCGCAGCAAGCTACGACAAACTACTCGGACATTGCACCGTACGCTTTGAAGCCGAGGGCGACAGCGTGCCGCGTTTAATGCAGCGTGGGTATTATCGTTTCTACACGCGCATACGACAGTTCCGGCAAAAGCTGTTCAGTAATCGCCAGAAAACTGACTTGCCAGAACCGGTGGGCCTTGGCCTGAAATTCGCTGCACAACCCGCGCTGTCACGCAATGATTTTACCTCAGCCATCCGCACCGCAATCAGAGAACATGAGAAAGCACAGGAGGAAAAACAGGCCACAGAAAATGAGGCAAAACAGCAAACTGACGATCCTGCGGAAACGAAAACAGAGGACAGTACTGCTACGCAAACCAAAGATTCCAAACCAGCATCCTCAGTCGATGGTAGGACAGTTTTGCTTATCTTTGGGGCCATTGCCTTTGTGATAATCGCCATCGTCAGCTGGGTTTTCGTGCGGCGCAAACTGGCTTCACACAATATTCAACAGCGCTATGGGCTTTATCTCAGCACGCTAAGCTATCAACGCCTGCGTCAACTGCGCGCGGGCAGACTGGATCTTGCGAATGAAGATTTGGCGCATTATGAACGCTTTATACGGGGCGACTTATCGAAGGCACCTAAAGGTGCGCTGGATGCGGTGCGGGATTTACCGGTACGGCTGGAACCGGATGATCAGATTGATTATTTCTTGTTGGCTAGCGATGAGCATATTGTGTGAGGCAAGATAGGTTTCTCAGCCATTTTCACGAAACAAAGACGGCCACCAACAGTTAACATGCTTAGTGGCCGCTTAGTCATTAAAAAACGAGCAGCTTGCGATCAATAAACAGCCAACACGATCAAGCCCAGAAAAATTAGGCCATTCCAAACCGTACGCACCAGATGAAGTTTCCCCCAATTTTTCAGGTCATTCCCGGTCTGTTCTGAATTAGGATCAACGTCATTCGCCATCAGGCGGCGGTTAGTTGGCATCATTAGTTTCAGCGTATACGGCCCGTTTAGATGCATCAGCATCGCAATTCCAAACCACCACCAGTTACCAGACAGGAAAGAAGTAATTAGGGCCAGAAGTGTAATGATTGCTGACAAGCCCAGCACTACTTTATGCGTCTTGTCGAAAAACGGCTTAAATACTTCGATGGCTACCGGGCGTTTTACTTCCAATAGGATGGGGTGGACAATAATTGAAGCTGTTAAGGCAGTACCAAACATCGCACCCGTGAGAAATAAGACTAATAAAATACAGAGGCTTAGCATAATAATCTCCGGGCTTTAACGCTTGGGTTGAATAGGGTAGCGCTTACCAAACCACATCCGCCCAAACAAACCGTCTTTGCGGATAAATTGGTGATAAAGTGCTGCCAGCACATGCGCAACAACTGTTAGCAGTAAAACTGTCGCCAGCAGGCCATGTGCCGCACGCGGTGGCAAATCATCAAAGCTTGCTGGTAAAGGCGCACCGGAACCACCAAACACAATGTCCGGCAGACCCGCAAGCAATGAGATTCCGATACCGCTGGCCGCCATCAGAATCA
>JBMZDK010000380.1:0-3418 GCA_049614265.1 Thiolinea sp. | reverse complement strand
CCCGACATTTCATTAAGCCCGGTCTTTCCGGGCTTTGTTACGTCCGGAAAACACATGGTGGCATGATCTGCAATCCCCCTCCCCCACCGGCAGATGATTACCCGGGTCAGTTAATGCAGCGCAGGACGCAAGGCACGGATCATTGTTTTGGCCAGTGCCAGCTTTGCGGATTCGGATTCTCCTTTGCCCACCGGCCCGTCAACAAACAGATTGGCCAGCCCATGCACGGCAGACCATACCAGCAACTCCTGAGCACTCAGCGCATCCGGGTCGCTGTCGGCCAGGGTATCCGCAAAGCCACCCTGCAGTTGTTGCCTTAACTGATGCGTTGCGGTGACATACGCTTCATCATTGGCATAGATCGTTTCTTCCCGCCACATGGCACGAAAGAAGGCCGGCTTCTGTAAGGCAAATTGGATATAGGCCAGACTCACCGCCTGAAAGGCATCCCCTTCCGCCTGATGCGCGATAGTCTTTGCAGTTGCCAGGGTATTGGTCAGTTGTTGCAGGGCGCGGGCGGCAAATGCGGTCAGTAATGCCCGTTTATCCGCATAGTGGCGGAAGGCAGATGAGGGAGAGACGCCAACTAACTTGGCACAGGCACGGAGTGTGACGGCTTCAAGGCCAAACTGCGTCGCGATTTCATCGACGGCATCCAGCAGGGATTCCGCCAGATTGCCGTGATGGTAGTGTTTCCCTTTTTTCATGCAAGTACTCATGCAAACTCCGTTTTAAACCAATGGTTTTATAAAAAAGTGAACAATGTTTACTTTTTTATACTTCATCTCTTGCAAATAATGCAAAAGTCCGTATATTATATGTGAACAGTGATTACATAAGTCAAGCCAAAAACTCTTTGACTGATCACATACCGCGCGGGACAGGCGCACTTTCAACATCCACAAGAGGAAACAAAACCATGTCACCATCAAGCAGTTCAGCAGTTGAGTCTTCATCTGGACGACCCTGGAAAAACTGGGAACCTGCAACAGAGCAAAACGGCAAAAAGAGTCATTGGTCATGCATGAACATCACCGGCATGGTGCTCGGCTTTATTTTATTCTGGCCGGTTGGGCTGGTCGTCTTATTCTGGATTTTGTCCGGACGTCATGTGCAGGAATTACCGGCAGCGATCAAGCGTAAGTGGTCGGAGACGTTTGGTGGTGCCCGATCAGGAACCGTGCAGGAGGCCAATGACAGCGATAACTCCGTGTTTAACGCCTTCCAGCAAACCCAGTACGACCGTATCAGCGAAATCAAGGAAGAGATCCGGGAACGGGCGCGCCGCTTTGCTGACTACCGGGCGGATGCCAAACGCCGGGCAGATGAAGAAGAGTTCAATCAGTTTATGGCAAATAGCCCGAACAGCGACAACAAGTAAGCGCTAATCTACGGAAAGAAAAACTGACAGGGACGTCAGAGGCTATGGAAATTTATCCATAGCCATTTTTCATCATCAGGATCAGTAGCTATAAGATAGGCCGGTAAAGCTTTACCTATCATGTACGGTATGAATACCATATGTATCATTAATTATGCGAAATACATTCAAAACATTGCTGGGGTTTGTAGCCAGCGTTCTGGAAAAGTACACACCGCTCCAGATCAGCGGAGGTAAACTGGAAGACACCTATAATTATCTCCGCATTGATGATCGAATCGCCACTTCCGGCCAGCCTACTGAGAGCCAATTTCGCCTGATCCGGGACGCCGGATATACAACGGTTATCAATTTGGCACCACAGAGTATCTTAGAAAATTCACTCAAAACTGAAGCGGGACTGCTCAACGAATTAGGTATGCAATATATACATATCCCGGTGGATTTTAAACAGCCGACAGAGCATGATTTCAAAGAGTTTGTGGCTGTGATGCAGGCAACAGCGAAACAAAAGGTGTGGGTACATTGTGCTGCAAATATGCGCGTTTCTGCGTTTATCTATCGCTACCGCTGCACGGTGCTGAGTGAGGATCAGCAATCAGCTCATATAGCGCTGCTACAAATCTGGGAACCAGTCGGTGTCTGGAGAAGGTTTACCAGCGTCAGAAGAAGCCGCACGCGAAGCCAAGAAAGAGGCCGAAGAGGAAGCCCGTGAAACTGAGGAAGAAAAGTCTGACGACTAAGGCGTGTCTCGTGGTACGGTAATTCATCCCCATTCCAACTAATCACTGGTTTTTCGTTGGAATGGGGGGAAAATAGTATGAACTAAAACCAAAGAGGAGATGGCATATGAAAAACATGACAAAAATATTAACAGGTATGATCTTGGGTGCAGCACTGATGTTTGCCGGAACTATTATTGCTGAAGAAGCAAAAGGTTATGGCAAACAGAAAGTGGTTTACCACATAAATTATGATAACCCAAAGAAACAAACCGGCGCATTGCGCAACATCCAAAACCATATTAATGCAGTTGGCGCTGACAACCTGGATCTTAAAGTTGTTTTACATGGGAATGGATTAGCATTACTGGTCACACCGGATGCTTTAGAAGACTTGCCTAAATTCAAACACGGCAATGCTGATGATGCGATGACCGCTAAGATTGATGGACTCAAAAATCAGGGTGTCGCTTTCAACGTTTGCGCCAATACCGTTAAAGGCCGTAAAGTCAGTATTGCAGACCATCTGCACAATGTGGAAGATTCTGACATCGTGCCCAGTGGCGTTGCTGAATTGGCTCACCTACAGGCACAGGGTTATACCTATATCAAGCCCTGAATATTTATTGGCTCAGCTCAGCAGGCTTCGTAAAAGTTTGCTGACAGATTATGGCGAGCCTGTAAACACTCTCCTACCAAACTCAATCATAGAGTACGCCGGTAGTTTCGGAACCTATAAAGCGTGTCATTTAGGCAACTGAAATAAGCTGTAGCAGCCTTTCAGTGTCTCTTTTCCATCATAAGACATTTGTCTTATAGGGCATTTGCCGGATAATTTTCCGGCATTTACCGGCTGTCTGCATACTCTTCCTCATGCCAGTATTTCCTCACGCCATTTAAGGCGGTTTATCAAACAACACAGGAAATACATTATGCACAAGCACATTCTTTCAGCCTTCTTATTAACGGCTGCCTGCACTTTGGCAGCTCCCGCTCTTGCTGGCCCTGATTGCACTGAAGAAAAACAGGATAAGTGGATTAGCGTCATGGACATGCAAAAGAAAATCATTAATGACTATGGTTTTACTATCGACATGTTCAAGGTCACCAGTGGCAACTGCTATGAGATTTACGGCAAGATGCTAAAGGGCGAAGAAGATAAAAAGTGGGTGAAAACTGAAGTCTACTTTGACCCTCTCAATGGCGAAATCGTTAAACAGAAAGAACGCAGCTAATCATGGCTGGTACACATGAAATTACAGGGTAGTGGGCCAAACTTGTGTATTGATGTAAAATCAGTCGGATGCCATGTTAT